>CADBNS010000123.1 GCA_902796065.1 Ruminococcus flavefaciens | reverse complement strand
ACAGCCCGTCGGCGGATTTTTGCCTTGTCACCGACAAAATTATGCCTGAAAATCCGTACATTCACCCTATGTGGACAGGTTCTAAACGCGATCCCCTCCCATGTCTGACATGGGAGGGGATTTTGTCATGTGTACGCATCAGCGCTTTTTATAAACCATCAGTTCTGGAGCGATACCATCCTGTTCATAAGTGCTGACCAATATGAAATCCATGTTTGCAACTACTCCGAAATGCCTCTCTCCGCCGAAGATACATTCCAGCTGATTTCCAAGATAAGTTGCATTATCGTCCAGGAATTTCACCATGCTGCCGTTGGGAAGTCTGTATTCCAGATTGACATAGCTGCCGACCAGTGAGTTCAGCTTTTCCAGCTTCGGCATTCCTTCTATTTCAAGCCCATTTATCTCATCGATCAGCACCTGCTTGAATTCTTCAAATTTTCCGCCGTCATCAAGCTCGCTGTACCTTTTCCAGTAATCAAGCTGAGGAAGCCGCATTTTAAGATACTCCCTGACCTCTGCCTCGGAGTGCTCCGGACTTGCCATATGCTTTACGCATACTTCTATCAGGTCGTCCATATTACTATACATATACACTCCGTCCGAATAGCACCATTTACAGTAATCATCATTAGCTGAACCGTCCTTTTCACGGCTTACAATGGAATCATCAAGAGGCATACCGCAGCACTGACAGCTCAGCTTGCGCGGAGAACCCAGAAGCGTATTTATAGATACGTCATACAGTCCCGACAGCAGCTTCAGTGTTTCGGTATTCGGCACAGTTTCACCTGTTTCCCAGCGGCTTACAGCCTGTCTTGTAACGAATACACGCTCAGCCAGCTCTTCCTGTGACAAGCCGGTCTTTATGCGCAGATCGCGCAATACTTCTTTTGTTTCCATAACATTGATCCTCCTTGCAATGATCAGATCGGCTCAACAACTAAGAACTGGCTTTACATACTGATAGGAATCTATCTGTGAATCACCGCTTCTCAAAGCCAAATTTTAGTTGTCAGACCGCAATAATGAAATTGATGTTTTCCTTGCACTGTAATTATAACATCTGCCGGCATTTCGGTCAAGCAACTGACTGTTGCAGTCATGAACGGATAAAAAACAAAGCACCCCATAGAGGTGCTTTGCCATATGCTGTCAATTGTCTTGATCTCCAGCCATCATTCGCTCAGATCATCTGAATCGGCGTTACCGGCAGCGTCAGACTCCTCGGCCTCTTCAGCTGCAATAACTGCAAGCTGTCTTTCATAAGCCTCAAGAATATTCTCTTCAAACTGCTTTCTTGCCAACGGAGAGATCGGATGAACAATATCGCGGAAAATACCGTTCTCATCCTTTCTGCTGGGCATTGCGACGAAAAGGCGTTCATCTCCCTGAACGACCTTGATGTCATGAACTGCAAGCATATCATCGACTGTTACAGATACGACTGCTCTGAGTCTGCCCTCAGACATGATCTTTCTGATTTTTACATCTGTGATCTCCATATTTAGACCTCCTTATGCCATTATGACTCACGTAGCTGTTAAAGGAAATATTACCGTCTGCACACGCAAATACGCCGTTTTCACTAACTACGTGGATTATTATAACACATCAAACTAAAAAAGGCAATACTAATTTGAAATAATTAAAAAAATATTTTTGACGTTGAAACGCTAAAGTGTCAAAGCAGTGTGTTTTTGGTGACAGAAATGTGATATGATATTATTTTTTCCACCCTTTGTGAACTTTTTTTCTTTATACTGTATTTTTGAAATAACTACTTGAAAATCACTTGATAATATAGTATAATAAAGGTAATAGCATTTTTTTGCGGATACTTCTTTGAAAAGGATCGGTGATCTCATTTTGGATATTAACATATTAAAAGATAAAAAGCATATTCATTTTATAGGTATCGGCGGATCGGGTATGTACCCGCTCGCTCAGATACTCCACGGTCAGGGCTACTACCTTACCGGCTCTGATAATAACGAGACCGAGACCCTCGATGCAGTAAGAAAAATGGGGATTCCCGTTTTCATCGGTCAGAGAGCCGAAAATATCGAAGGTGCTGACCTCATTGTCCACACCGCCGCTATCATGGCTGATAATCCCGAGCTCATAGCTGCAAAGGCAAGCGGAGTTCCCGTTCTCGAACGCGCTGACCTTCTCGGTATCATCACAAGCTGGTACGATAACGCTGTATGCGTTTCCGGTACCCACGGCAAAACTACCGTTACTTCCATGATAACTCAGATCCTTTATACCGCCGGCGTGGACCTCTCCGCTTATATCGGCGGCAAGCTCCCCTGCATCGGCGGAAGCGGTATCGCAGGCAAAAGCGACATCCTTGTATGTGAATCCTGCGAGTTCGAGGACCACTACCTCAAACTCTTCCCCGATATATCCGTTATCCTTAATGTCGATGCCGACCACCTTGACTACTTCGGCACCCTCGAAAACGTTATCAGATCATTCCATAAATTCGCTTCAAATACTACAAAAAAGCTCATAGTTAACGGCTCTGACCCCAATACTATGCAGGCTGTCAGCGGTCTTGAGGATAAGATGATCACCTTCGGCAAGGACTCCTCCTGCGACTACTATCCGGCTGAGATCCAGCACGAAAACGGTCTCCACTCCTCCTTCGACGCTATGTTCCGCGGCGAAAACCTCGGCAGACTCGATATTCACATTGCCGGTCTCCACAACGTCCTCAACGCTATGGCTGCTGTTGCTGCCTGCCGTGAGCTGGGCGTGGATTTCGATGCCATAAAGAAGGACCTCAACGAGTTCCGCGGTGCTAAGCGCCGTTTCGAGAAGCTGGGCTTTGAAAAGGGCATCACCGTCGTTGATGACTACGCCCACCACCCCGCTGAGCTGGAGGCTACCCTCACTGCCGCTATGGAAATGAACTTCCGCAAGGTATGGGCTGTATTCCAGCCATTCACCTTCAGCCGCACACAGATCCTTCTGGACGACTTCGCAAGAGTCCTCCGTATTCCGGACTATACCGTGCTCACCGATATTATGGGCAGCCGTGAGAAGAATACCTACGGTATATTCACACGCCATCTGGCTGAAAAAATACCCGGCTGTATCTGGTTCCCGCAGGACGAGACAAAGGAATGGGACGATGAGCGCAAATACGCTAACTTCCAGCAGGTCTGCGACTATATCTGCGAAAATGCACAGTCCGGCGACCTCGTTATCACCCTCGGCTGCGGCGATGCTTACAAGATAGCTAAAATGGTACTGAAGAAGCTCTCAGAGGAGGAATAATATGCTCAAAGATAAGGAGATAGAGGTTTTCAACTATATCAAAAGCCGCCTGAGTGAGGGCATATCCCCATCAGTCCGCGAAATCATGGACGCTATGGACTTCCATTCCACTTCTACGGCTCACAGATATATCAATACCCTTATTAATGAGGGACTTATCGAAAAAAGCGATAACCTCAACCGCTCACTCCGCCTTCCTAACAGCGCCTCCGCTTCCGTTCCCATCATGGGTACTGTTACCGCCGGTCAGCCTATCACCGCCGTTCAGGACATCACCGGCTATATCAGCTTTGAAGCTCCCGGCTGCGACGCCAGCGACCTCTTCGCCCTGCGCATCAAGGGTGAGAGTATGATAAATGCCGGCATTCTTGACGGCGACATCGTTATCGTCAAGCGCACTCCCTACGCCGAAAACGGCGATATTGTCGTCGCTTTCGTTGACAGCAGCGATGCCACTGTCAAACGTTTTTACAAAGAAAAAGGCCACTATCGCCTTCAGCCGGAAAATGATACCATGGAACCGATCATTCTCGATGAGGTCGAAGTCCTCGGCAAGGTCATCGGTCTTAAAAGATATTACTGATACCGCCGGATAACTACGTCCGGCTCACATAAAGAAAGGAACTATCAAATGCTTAATGATGTGAAAGTTGTTATCTGCGGCAAAGAGTATAAGCTCAAGACCTCTGAGTCGCCAAACTACGTGTTCGCCCTCGCAAGAGCCCTCGAGAGCAAGATCAACGAAATGGTCAACTCAGGAAGCGGCTCCTCCCCGTACAGCGCTTCCATTATGGTGGCTCTCAGCCTCCTTGATGACCTCAACAAGTCCAACCAGCGCCTCGATAATATCCGCAACCAGACTAAGGAATACGTCAATGAGGCAGGTCAGACACGCATCGAGCGCGATGCCGCTCTCAAGGAGATCGAGGTGCTCAAATCCAAAATTGTCCAGCTTGAGAATATGGTCAAGCTCAGACAGCTCAAGGACAGCATCTGATGAAAAGACCGGAGATACTCGCTCCTGCCGGCAGTATGGAGACTCTCATCGCTGCCCTGCGCTCCGGTGCTGATGCCGTATATGCCGGCGGCAGACGTTTCTCCGCAAGAAACAGTGCGGTAAACTTCAGCGACGAGGAACTCGCTGATGCTGTCCGGCTCTGCCATCTGTACGGCGCTAAGCTGTACCTCGCCGTGAATACCGTCATTTCCGACAGCGAAGCCGGCGATTTCTGCGACTATATCCGCCTCTCCTCTTTCATCGGTGTGGACGGGTATATCGTTCAGGACTGGGGCGCTGCGGAGCTTATTCGCAGAACCGTCCCCGATGCCGTTATCCACGCCTCCACTCAGATGTCAGTACATACTGCTGCCGGCGCTGCTCTGCTGAAAAAGCTGGGCTACGTCCGCGTCGTTCCGGCAAGAGAGCTGGATAAAGATACCCTGAAAAGGATCTGCCGCGAAGATGTGGAGGTCGAGGTGTTTGTACACGGCGCTCTTTGTATGTCCGTTTCCGGTCAGTGCTATATGTCTGCTATGATGGGTCAGCGCTCCGCTAACCGCGGCTGCTGCGGTCAGGCTTGCAGACTTCCGTTCTCCGCTGTGGGGAATAAGAACTGTGCCGCTCTTTCGCTGAAAGACCTCTCTCTTCTCCGCCATACCGACGAGCTGAAGGAGATCGGCGTGGATTCGCTGAAGATCGAGGGACGCATGAAGCGTCCGGAGTATGTGGCTTCTGCCGTGAATGAGCTGGGTAAGGCTCTGGACGGCGGATCGCCCGATATGCAGACTCTGAAAGGCATCTTCTCACGCGGCGGATTCACTGACGGCTATTTCACCGGCGACAGACATAATATGTTCGGCGTCCGCGAAAAAGAAGACGTAACCGCCGCTCACGACCTCATTCCCAAGATCCATGAGCTGTACCGCTCTGAACGCGCGGTCCATGATGTGGACCTCCATATCTGCATAAATTCCGGCAGTCCCGTTTCCCTTACCGCTGTGTGCGGCGATATATCTGTCAGCGTTACCGGTGATGTGCCGGATACTGCTGTGAATCGTCCCACTGATAAGGCGGCTGCCGAAAAACAGCTCTCCAAGCTGGGCGATACCGTGTTCCGCTTCGCCGGACTATCCGCCCGTATCGATGACGGTCTCTTTGTCCCCGCTGGAAAACTCAACGAACTGCGCCGCCGTGTTACAGATAAACTGGCTGACGCTGTTATCAAAAAAAATACCCCGGTATACCATATATCCGACTATTCCCCTGCTGTTAGCAACAACAGGCAGGTCAACGGCTGCGCTCCGCTGCCTGTGCGTACCTTCTGCCGCAGCGCAGAACAGGTCTACGCCGCTGCTGAGCTGTCTCAGTTCGTAATGGTCCCCGTGGATCTGATAAATGAAGTGATGCAGAACGGTGTTACAGCTGACAAGATCATCGCTTATCCACCGCGCTTCGTCACAGATGAGGACAAGCTGGCTGCTCAGCTGTCTGAGCTGAAAAATGCCGGTATTTCCCGTCTGCTCTGCCATACTCCGGACTCCGTCGCACTGGGTCTGAACGCCGGTATGCTGCTCCACGGCAGCTTTACCCTCAATGTGTTCAACAGCTTCAGTGCCGACTACCTCAAAAGCATCGGCTTGCAGGACTGCATCGTATCATTTGAGGCGAAAACTCAGCAGATCCGCCAGATGTGTACGTCACTTCCGCTGGGTGCTGTGATATACGGCAGACTTCCGCTAATGCTCACGCGAAACTGTCCCATCCGCAATGAGGTGGGATGCAGCAAGTGTACCGGTCAGCTCATCGACCGCACCGGCCGCTCTATGCCCGTCGCCTGCTCGAAGGAATATGTCGAGGTACTCAATCAGGACATTCTTTTCGCTCCGGACGAATTCGGCTTCCTCAGCTTCGGCGCCGTATGGCTCTCCGATGAGGATACACACCGTACCGTTGCAGCTGTTACCGGTCAGAAACCATCACGTCCTACCTGGGGACTCTACCACAGGGGACTTCAGGAGGTACTATGAAGCTAACTTTCAAAAAACTCGACCCCAAAGCCGTTATTCCGTCACGGGCTACCCGATTCAGCGCCGGTCTGGACATCTGCGCCTGCCTCGATGCGCCCGTAACTCTCATGCCCGGCGATATTTCTATGATACCTACCGGCCTTACCGCCGAGACAGATCAGGACGATGTTGCTCTGCTTATCTATCCGCGCTCCGGACTTTCTACCAAGTTCGGCATCGCTCTGGCTAACTGCGTCGGCGTCGTTGACAGCGACTACCGCGGCGCCTGGTTCATTCCGCTTATCAACAACGGCAGAGATCCCTTCACCGTCGAAAACGGTATGCGTATCGCCCAGCTTATCCCCACACAAGTCCTCTTCCCGGATATTGAGGTCAGCGATTCGCTGTCCGATACGGAACGAGGCTCAGGCGGATTCGGCTCTTCCGGCATCTGACGCTCCGTCCGCTACCGCGCGGACTGCTATATATCTTCTGCTGTTTGTATTACAGCTAATTCAGTACTATATTGCCCATAAGGCAGAAGGAGTTCATTATGAAAAAAACTATCTATATGGCTTTCCTCGTTATCGCCGCTATCGTCCTCGGAGGTCTGCTTTCTACTGCCGTAAGCGGTGCTGCTGCCCTGAACTGGCTCAGCTACGCTAAACGCTTCTCTTTTGAACCCGGTACCTTCCTCAATTTCGACGTTCTTCAGCTCACTTTCGGCATTACATTCACCATCAGCGTCGCTCAGATAATCCTGATCGCCGTCTGCCTCTTTATCTACTACAAAACTGCCGGAAAGCTCTTCCCCGGTAAATAATAAGTATTTTTCGACAATTTTTTACATTTTACGTATTGCCTTATGTCCGTATTGTCACAATTTCAGGCTGTGGGAAAAATTCTCTCATAAAATTCTTGTCTGTTGCGGTTTTTGGTGATATAATATATTGGATAGTCTTTTAAGAACAATAAGAAAACATAGAAATAAGGAGCTTCATTGAATGTTTACTAAAGATATTGGTATCGACCTCGGAACTGCTAATACCCTCGTGTATATGCGCGGTAAGGGTATTATCATCAGAGAACCTTCGGTCGTTGCTGTTAATACCCGTACCGATAAGACTCGTTATGTCGGTATGGAGGCTAAAGAGGTCATCGGCCGTACCCCGGGCTCTATCGTTGCGGTCCGCCCGCTGAAGGACGGCGTTATCGCTGATTTCGATATTGCCACTACTATGCTTCAGGAGTTTATCCGCAAAGCACTCAAGGGTACTGTTTTCACTAAGGCTAATGTCATAATCTGTATCCCCTCCGGCGTTACTGCCGTTGAACGCCGCGCTGTACGCGAATCCTGCAAGAAGGCCGGCGCTAATAACGTCCTTATCATCGAGGAGCCTATGGCTGCCGCTATCGGTGCAGGTCTCCCTACCAATGAGCCTGCCGGAAGTATGATCGTCGATATTGGCGGCGGTACAAGTGAGGTCGCTGTGGTCTCTATGGGCGGTATCGTTGCTTCACGCTCTGTCAGATGCGCAGGCGATAAGTTCGATGCTTCCATTATCAACTATATCAAGAAAAAGTATAACCTCCTCATCGGCGAACGTACTGCCGAGAATATCAAGCTGGAGATCGGTTCCGCTTTCCCCAGCGATAAGGAGGAAACTATGGAAATAAAGGGCAGAAACCTCCTTAACGGTCTGCCGGAGAATATAAACGTCAATTCCGCTGAGATCCGCGATGCTCTCGTTGAGCCGCTGGCTCAGGTCATCGATGCTATCAAGTCCACTCTCGAGGAAACTCCTCCGGAGCTCTCTGCGGATATAATCGACCACGGTATCACCCTCGCAGGCGGCGGTGCACTCCTCCGCGGTCTGGACAGGCTCATAAACCGTGAAACAGGTATGCCCGTCTATATCGCTGAGTATCCACTGGACTGCGTCGCAGAGGGTACCGGTAAGATCCTTGAGAATATCAGCGACTATCAGGACGCCCTTACAGATAATGTCAAGTACTATTAAGGAGGCGGTCTGATGCGTGAATTCTTAAAAAGCACCAGATTCAAGATACTCCTTGCTTTCGTCGCCTTTCTTATCGGCATCATGATCTATGCCGTCACTAAAGGCGGCTATGCTGTGTCCGGCGCTTCTTTTATCAATACCGCTACAAAGCCCTTCCGCTTCGTCTCCAACAGTGTCAGCATGAAGATCGAGAGTATCGCTGATAAGCTCCATAATGCGGACCAGTACTACGAGGAGAATCAAAAGCTGAAGGCTCAGATCGGTGAACTGAACAAGCAGCTTACTGAGTACGACGACCTGAAGGAAGAGGTCGAGGAACTGCGTAAATTCGTGGTCATCAAGGAACAGCATCCCGATTATATCATCTCTCAGCCCGCTTCCGTTCTGGGTTATATCGCCAACGATCCCTTCAAGTCCTTCAATATCGATAAGGGCTCTGCGGAGGGTATCGAGCCGTACTGCCCTGTCGTTACTGCTGAGGGTCTGATCGGTATCACTATCGATGTTTCTGAACACGTTTCCACTGTCCGCACTATACTCTCGCCTGACCTCTCCATCGCGTCTGTCAGCTCCTCTACCAATGCCGATAACGGCATTATCGAGGGCTCTGTACTCACCGCTGAGAACGGCTGTACCAAGCTCACACACCTCAGCCTCGAACACGCCCTCAGAGTCGGCGATCTCATGATAACTTCCGGTAACAGCGGTCTCTTCCCTAAGGGCTACGCTGTGGGTACCGTCAAAAGCCTCGGCGTTGAGGCTAACGGTCTCTCCGCTTACGCTGAGATAACCCCGTGCTCCGATATAACACGCCTCGGCTCAGTCGTTGTTATAACCGATTTCAGCGGCAAAACTCCTGACGGTGAGGTACCGTCCGCTGCTGACCCCGAAAAGGAGGGCGGCAATGAGAATTAGATCCTCACGGGAACGCCGTATTCTCCGCTTTAAAACCACTATTCGCTGGATAGTATACTATTTCCTGATACTCCTCAGCTTCGTCCTCATGACTTCCGGTACATGGCTCAAGCCGGTGCTCCTTGTCCCTGTGGCGCTCTGCATCGCTGTGAATAACGACCTCCTCGGTTCCGCTTTCACCGGCGCTTTCTGCGGTCTGCTCATCGACATCGCCTGCGGACGGCTGTTCGGCTATAACGCAGTGCTCCTTACTGTGTTCTGTGTTGCCGTATCCCTGGCGTTTGAGCTCTGCCTGAGATATAAATTCATAAACTATATGTGGGTGACTGCTCTCGTTGCTTTCATTCAGTGCTGGCTGGACTATAAGTTCTACTACCAGATATGGAACTACTCCGATGTGGAAAGGATATTCTCCCGTGTTACACTCCACGTATGGTTATATACCGTCATCTCTGCGGTGTTTATATTCCTTATTTTCAAACTCGTTAACCACTTCCTCATGCCTAAGGCTCACCTTACTATCGAGGAAGTTATCAAAACCTGCTGATATGGGCGGAGCTCTCCGCCCTATGTTTATATTTTGAGGTGATATTTTGCGTACTTTTTCCGATACTATCAAGTCTATCATCGTTATCATCATGGTCGTTTCACTGGGAGTTCTCAGCGGTATGAGACTTATGAAAATACAGGTCGTCGGCGGCGAGGATATTGCCGACCCCAATAAATTCGGCACCGATACTTTCAAGTTCGAGCGCGAGGTCAAGGCGACCCGCGGCGAAATCGTCGATTTCAACGGCCATACCATCATCGCTAATGATACCCGCTGCGACCTCGTGCTGCAGCGTGCATTCTTCCCCGATGACCTCGCTGAGGGCAACGATATTCTGCTCAAGATCAGTACTGCCCTCGCCTCCTATGGCTATGCTTTCGAGGAGCATATCCCGATTACCCTTGATGCTCCCTACGTGTACACCGAAGAGGACGTCTCCGATATGGTGAAAAAGCTGAACCTCAATGTCTATGCAACTGCTGAAAACTGCATAGATAAGCTCATCTCTGATTACGAGATCTCCGATTCTTACTCCCAGCGCGAACAGCGTATCATCGCCGGTATGCGCTACGAAATGCTCGACAGGGACTTCTCCTACAGCAACGACCTCATCCTCGCTAAAGATGTTGACCCCGAAACTGTCGTGGAAATGAAGGAGCTCAGCAACTACTGCAAGGGTATCGAGGCTGTGGACGCTGCCGAAAGATACATCGTCCGCGGCGATATTCTCCCCCATGAGATCGGTACTGTCGGCCCTATATACGCCGAGGAGTACTCAGAACTCAAGGAACAGGGCTATGCGCTCAATGACGTCGTCGGCAAGAGCGGTATCGAAAAGGCTATGGAAAAACAGCTCCGCGGTGAAAGCGGTACCGAGGAAGTCACCATGCGCAATGGCGCTATCGTAGATATTAAGACCATCAAGGACACCGTTCCCGGTGAGACCGTAAAGCTCACCATCGACGGCGCTTTCCAGCTGAAACTACAGGGTATTCTCGATAACTTCATCGCTGAACGCCCCTACTATAACGGCTATCCTGCCAACAAGGGCGCTCTGGTCGTACTCGATGCCAAAACCGGCGCCGTAAAGGGTATGGCTACAGCTCCTACTTATAACCTCAAGGACTTCGCCGAACACTACGATGAGCTCCTGAAAGCTGAGAATTCCCCGATGTTCAACCGCTGTACCTTCGGTCAGTACCTCCCCGGCTCTACCTTCAAGACCATTACTGCTACCGCCGGACTAAATGAGGGTGTCGTTAACGGCGAGACCTCTTTCGTCTGCCATACCGGCTATCTCTACCACGGCGGCAGCTTCTCATGTACCGGCTATCACGGTCCCATCTCTGTAAGACGAGCTATCGAAGTGTCCTGTAACGTGTACTTCTACGAGCTCTCCGACAGACTGGGTATCGATAATATCACCAAGTACGCCAAGCTCTACGGACTTGGCTCCAGCACCGGCATAGAGACCGGTGATGCTGCCGGCTTCCTCTGTAACCCCGAGACCTTCGCTGAACGCGGCGAGCCATGGTACATCGGTTACGTTATCCAGGCTGGTATCGGTAATATGTCCTGCGGATTCACTCCGCTCCAGCTGGCTAATGTTGCCTGCACTATCGGCAACCGCGGTCTCCGCTATCAGCCTTACCTCGTGGACAGCCTTTATGAGTACGGCTCAAATAAGCTGGTCAAGAAAACCGAACCTACTGTCGCAAGTCAGATCGACCTCAACTACGATTACGTCTATGACTACATCATCGGCGGTATGATGGACGCGGCAAGAAATGTTCCGGCTCCGTATTCACTGTACGGTCTGGGCTACGATGTGGCTATCAAGACCGGTACTCCGCAGACCGATATTAACGACCTCAATAAGCAGAACTCCGTATTCATAGGATTCGCTCCTGCCAACGACCCCGAAGTCGCTTTCGCAGGCATCATCGAAGGCGGTGAGTACTCTAAGTACATGATACGCAGCATTCTCCTCGCTTATCAGGAATGCTATGGCATGAACGGCGTTGAGCCTACTGCTACTCTCCCTGATGAGTACCGTCCTAATACCACAGCTCCTGCACAGACTACCGCAGCTACTACCCAAGCCGGTGAGGATACTGCAAATGCTGCAACTACCACAACTACTACCGCAGCCTGATATATGACTTTCGTTATTCAGGTCACAGCCTTTTACTCTGAAACTAACAACGGACACTGTTACTACAGTGTCCGTTGTTTTTTATTGTGCTCCTGACATTATGCCTTTAAGTATCGTTTTGTTCCATTCAAGCGTTGTTCTGTCAAGCAGTCCGTAGCCGTCCTTGCCGGATAGCTGACCGTTATCCCACACGAAACATGGGAATCCGTTCTTCTTTGCATCAGATATATAGTACTTATAGTACTCCGCTCTTGTAGCATCATCTGCTGACGCTACGCAGCCAAATTCGCCGATTATCAGTGGTATTCCCTTGCTTACGAATTTATCCTTCAACTGTGCGAACTTGTTGTCAAGCTCAGCTATCTCGTCTGCTCCGAATGTTGTTGATACTCCGTTGGCAAACTTCCACGGTGCATAGTAATGTACTGTAACTGCTATGTGGTCGTCCTTGGGTACAGATATGTTCTGTATTGCCGGAAGCTCCGCAGATGCCGCATAGGTCGTGCATATCAGTGTACGGTCGATATTGTTTCCGCCTGTGGAGCGCACTGTATTCACGAAGTCCTGTGCGTAGTTGTTGATTATCGCGCGTTCAGCTGATGTTCCGCCGGTCCACTCGTTGAGGCTGCCTATAGTTCGCGGCTCATTCATGCCCTCGAATATCAGGTGATCGTCATAGTTCTTGAACTGCTTTGCAATCTGCTCCCATATCGTCCGGAGCTTCGCGCTGTCTGCGGTATACTCCGCCTCTGTGGGATTGAACCACAGATAATCATCGTGGTGCATATTCAGTATAACATACATATCCTTGCCGTATGCGTAGTCTACTACCTCCTGCACACGCGCCATCCATTCGCTCTGAATCTTGTTATTTCCGTCAAGATGCTCGCCCCACGTTACAGGTATTCTTATGGCATTGAAGCCGGCTTCCTGCACAGAGCGTATGATTTCGTCAGTCGTTCTGACATTGCCCCAGCCGAGCTCCGTATCTATGCCCTGTCTGTCAGTATTGTACGAATCCAGCGAATTGCCCAGATTCCAGCCGACCTTGATACTCCCGATGACCTCCTTGGAGCTGCGGAAGCCTGTCTCGACTCTCTCCGGCGGCTCTGTAGGCTCTGTTACTGCAATTCCACTGTCATCGCCAAAGCTGTACCTTACGTTTATGGAGTTCAGCGTTATCTGCGGCTGCTGGCTCCACCAGTATCCCAGCACGATCTCGCTTGTATTATCCGCAGCCTTACGTGCTTTCTCCGGAAGCAGCCATGTCAGTGTCAGATCCGATGCATCTGTGAATACAGCCGCATCTTTGGACATTATCTGCTCTTCTCCGGTCTGCACTCCGAATGCTCCGGTAAACTTACCCAGCGCACCGGTACTGCTGATATTGAACGTTACTGACTGGGCTATAGCCTCATCGGGTATAACGTCCTTCAGTGATACCCTGATGGTATTATCACCGTCATTGTAGCCAACGCTCTTGTTTACGCTTACTTCTTCACTTCCGTCAACGGGTATATCCTTTGTGCGCGTATAGGTACAGATCACGCTTTCAAGGCGTACACTTGTGCATCCGCCCCACCAATAGCCGAAAAGTACCTTTCCGCTGGTAGCTACATAATCACGTATATCCCCCGGGACTTCCCATGTGATCTCACCGTATGTACCCTGTGTGGGTGCACTGAAGTCCTCTGACTGATACCAGCCTTCATCTGTCGCTGACGGACAGTTGCCGCCTACGGATATTCCGCAGCCGCCTTTGAATTCGCCTATATCTGCTCCGTCGCCGGAGTATACTATGAATGTGAACGAAGTTATCTCATCACCGTCCTCAATGAAATCGGACAGTGGCAGAAGCAGCGTATTGCTGCCTGCATCGCGTGATACGTTCCTGTTCACGTCTATCTGTGTTCCCATCTGGGAGACTACCTTCTCGCGGGGAGACGGTGGTCTGGTTTCGGGTTCAGTCACGATTGGATCAGCTCTTTTCTCTGTGGGCTTTTCAGTCGGGGAGTCCATGGCGTCAGATAGCTCCTGCTCCGGAAGATCACTCTGCACCGAGGAGGTGGTAATACTGCTGCAGCTGATGCAGGCGGAGACGAGGAGACATACTGAAAACACCGCAATTATCTTTTTTATCATTGTTTCACCTTTTTTTGCTATTACCTGCGGGAATATTTCAGCTGCACCACAGATAACAGCGACCTTAAACTATATATTTTGATTATACCATGTATTTATCAATATTTCAAGATTTAAGCGAAATTTTATTCAGCAAATTAAGTGTTATTTTGTTATATCATATACTTTGAGTAGAAAAGCAGAAGTCCGGAAGCATACTCCATGCCTCCGGACTCCTGCCCATTACTCATTCATTTTCTTCTTCATCATCTATGAACTCCAGGATGTCTCCCGGCTGACAGCTGAGTGCTTTGCATATCGCATTCAGTGTAGAAAAACGTATCGCGCTTACTTTACCTGTCTTTAGCTTTGATAGATTTACATTGCTGACTCCCACGCGGTCACTCAGTTCATTAAGGCTTATCTTCCTGTCCGCCATCACGCGGTCAAGTCTGAGAATTATCGACATACCATCACCTCACAGTGTCTCATCGGACTCTTTCTGTAATTCTGCGCCGTATGTGAATACACTTATCAGCATCAGGATTATCAGTACCGCGATTATTACTACTACTGAGTTGTTATTGTTGCCGAATTTAATTACTGCCCACGGGATAAGTGAGAAACCGAATGCCTTCATTGCTTTGATGACCGGCTCTTCAAATGGGGTCTCACAGTGTCTCAGTCTCTTCGCAAGTCTTGTGCCGAATACCATTGCTACTGTGAAAAGAGCCATTATCAGCGAACCTACAAATGCCACATATGCCGACATTTTTGTAATATCTCCGCTGGTGGCTTCACCAAGCTCTGTATCTATGTTGTATGTTGCCACGCCGTCACCTTCACTTGTCTTCTCTATGCTGAATACTCCGTCAAATCCTATCTTACTCAGGTCATATCTGCCTTCCTCTATCTTGAACATATGTATGTTCTTGTAATCCTTGGGGTGTACTGTGAGTACATGGCTTGAACTGCCCTGTACTGTAATGTAGTCCTCCGGAGCATTGATGAGGAATATTCCTGTCACAAGCAGAAATACCGTAAGAATAGATGTAGCTACAGTGGTGATAGTCAGTACTATCTGGCTGATCGTTCCTATTGTGTTAACTCTCTTTATGTTCCTGTTTTTCATTTTTATATCCTCCATATCATTCATTATCGGGTTTGTTTTTGGAGCTCCCCTTTGATGAGTTTATTCTACCACAGGTTTTAACGTTTGTCAATCACTTTTTAATGTTTATCGTTAAAAATTGTATGTTTGCACACAGTCAAGCAATCAGCAGCATACATCTGTTGTGCAATTTCGACGATAAAAATTTATCGTTTATCATTAAATTCTTAACGTTTCCGCATCGTGCATATTTTTCCGGTCATCTGTCAACAATAATTCCGGAGGTGTTATATGTGAAAAAAAATCTATTCTCAGATAAACGCAAGGGTTCTAAAGGCTTCTACGCCGCTCTCGGTATCAGCGCTGTAATGATCGGCTCAGCCTGTTACTACGCCTACGATCAGGGTGAAAAAATATCACGGGAATTCATGGCTGAACAGTCCGCTCAGGAGGACGCCGCTGTAGGCAGGCGGGTCACCGGTGTACCTAAGGCTACTGCGCCTACCGTCCGCCGCACTGCACCCCCTGTCATTACAGCTCCGCCGATTGTTACTGCTCCACCTGTGCGTACACTGTCCCCTGCGCCGGTGATACCGGCTGCTCCGGCGGATACTCAGTCTACAGCCGCAGTCCGGACTGATAACAGTTCTATCACCCGCATGGAGAACGTTAAACCGCCGCTGGACGATGTGAGCAATATCATTACCATTTTCAGCGGCAAGGAACTGGTCAAAAATGAGACCACCGGCTCATGGCAGACCCATAACGGTACCGATTTTGCCGCAGATATTGGCGCCGATGTGTACGCTGTGTCTAACGGATATGTCGCTTCCGTCCAGAACGACCCTCTATGGGGCGTCACCGTGGTCATCGATCACAATAACGGCTTCGTAACCAAATACTGCGGCCTCTCCGACCAGCTGTCAGTACAGATCGGCGATATGGTAGTCAGCGGAGCTCAGATCGGCACTGTCGGCAATACTGCCGATATTGAAAGCGCTCTCCCACCGCATCTGCACATGGAGGTCCTGCGTGGCGGAATCTACGTTGACCCCGTTGATGCTATCACGCAGTAGAGCTCTTGAGCCGGCGGTTCACATTCGGTCAATATAAAAAAACGGCCTCTCAGAATCGCTCTGAGAGGTCGCTGTGCATATCGGATCTGCCGGCACCTGCAAGATCGCTCTCGCAGATGCGGCATCATCTGATTTGTCCCCGATTTAATGTATTGAGATTATATTGCTCCCCCAACTAAACTTTGCCAACCAATGCTCAACATGGAGCAATAACAACAGAGTAAAAAGCAATTGCCGTCATTTATTACAGATCAATTCTCTTTTCATCAACGCAAGATCGAATACATTGAGCTTGTTATCCTTACAGAAATCAGCAGCCTTCCAGTTAACTAACTCTGTATCAGCTGCACCTAACAGCAGCTTCTGGAACATGACTACATCAGAAATACCAAGCTCTCCATCACAGTTTACGTCACCGGTTGCATCAATGTCATTATAGATCATGTATGAATTAACCATCTGAGCCTTATACCGCCCGGTATTCACAACATTATTTCCTCGGTACAAAGCATTCCAGTCTGTAATACAGCCATTATCATCGCACTTTACATATATAATGTCATTTTCCTCAACGATCAGCCTTATCTTTTCCGAACCTTTATCATCAAGCCAGTATTCAACTTTCGTAACTCCGCTTCCTCCGACAAAATCAGGATAGGTCTGCGCATATGCAAATTCTCTACAGATCTCATCATAGGAATCACAGCGTTCAATGATCCCGTTTACTCCATCAAGTGTGAGCCTTTCGCTGTCAGGATCAAGTATGCCGCTGAGAACTGCTCTTTCTCTTTTGAATTCGCCAAACAATATGTTTTCCTTTTCTGTCAGCTCATCAAGCACAGCTTGTTCTTCTGAAACAGCAGTCGTTACAGCTGTGGTAGTTGTGCCTTCGATCGGCTGTGTTACGGCAGCAGTTGTGGTCTGGACGCTCATATTCTCTGTTACAGCAGTATTGTTAGCATCACTGTCACCATCTGCATACGCCTGAGTCAGATACGCCGCAGGGCTCATGCCTGCTAAAAGAGATATAGAGATCGCACTTGCGATAATACCTGATAATCCTTTGTTTTTCATCATAGTAACCATCCTTTCATGAAAATGCTTTTGTTTGCAAAATACAGATATGGTTCACGAATAAATCATATCAGCCCCCTTGAGATTGAAATAGAATATGCTTTCTTCTTCCATAATAAGGTATATCTTCTGCGAGCCTTTATCATCGAACCAGTATTCAAGCCGTGTTATACCGCTTCCGCCGATATAATCCGGCAATGGCTGCGTTTCGTGGAGTTTCCTGCATATTTCTGTAAATGAACCTGAGCTGTCAATGATCGCAGCAGCTTCGTCAAGCGTGAGCCGCGGGGCATCTGGTGACAGGTCTCCAAGCAGTACTGCACGTTCCCGCTGGAACTCACCAAATAGCCGGTTTTCCTTCTCAGTCAGCTTTTTCAGTGCTATCTGTGTATCATCCGGCGTAACTGTAGTAGTTGTTATTTCCGGAGTTATTACAGCAGTAGTATTTGTTGTTCCTGTCCCTTTTGTTGTTATCGCAGATGTTTGTATGTCATTATAGATCATGTAGGAGGCTGCTGCCATAGCTTTATACCTTTCTATACTGATCTGTTTTCCGATGGGATACAACAATCTGCTGTCATTATTTACCGGCTGCGGTTCGATCTCAGTAGTCGCAGGCGGTACATCTGTTACTTTTATCGGAGCAGTACTCCTCGTTGCCGGATTTGTCTGAATATTATTTGAAGTGGTCTGAGGAGGAGATACCTGGATTATTTCTGAAACCGTAGCAGTTGCAGCAGGCGTTACGGCTTCACTGTTTTCCGGATTCTTTCGTCCGCCATTTTCAGCTGAAACAGCAGTCGTAATTGTTCGGGCAATTCCGGTTACAGATGTTCCATTTGTCACCACTTGCGGCATAGAGTGCGTAGCAGCCGCGGAAACGGTTGGTTTTTCCTGTTTTGTCGAACTGCTTTCAGTTGTATCGGCAATATCACTGGGGATCGTACTCACAGGGGTATCTGTTGGCTGCTCCTCTATTATATCAGGCTGTATCGGAGGATGCATGAGATCCTTTAAATGATCCCAATGTCCCGGACCAAACACCAGCATAAAGCAGAAACAAACTAATACCGGTACTGTACGTCTGATGGTGCGGATACGTTTCTTCTTCTGTTCCAGATACTCGTCATACTTGGAGAGCACACTTTGATACATTTCATCATAATTCTTCATATTCAAAGCCCCTCCTTTCCAGCTCTTTTCTTAATGCCTTTCTGGAGTTAAATAACAGATCCTTTATCTGCCTTTCACTTTTCTTCATTATCAAGGCTGCCTCTTCTTTGGTAAAACCTTCAAAATAGAACAGATAGAGAACTTGTCGATATTCCAGTTTTAAGCTGTGCAAAGCCTGATGGACCAAACGCTTCTGCTCACTTTTTATGTAGTCACCTTCGACGTTTTTTTCATCAGCAAGATATTCCTGTGATTCCAACGGAACGACGCTGAGTTTTTTGAATTTCCGGAGATGTTTTGCTGTTACATTCCGCCCGATCGCATACAGCCATGTCTTGAACGTGCTTTTGCCTGAGAACTTCGGACGTTTTATCATCAGCTCTACAAATGTACTTTCCGCCATATCTTCCGCTGTATGAATATTCTGAACATAACTATTCAGATACAGTATCAAACCTGTCTGATATGTGCAGATGATCTCATACAGTCCCTCATTGTCGCCCGCAAGGAAACGGCGGTAGCTACTTTCACCGTTGTCCATGTGGGGATCCCTCCTCTCAAGGGCTGTTTTCCTGCCCTTTCACTTATTAGTACCATTTTTTCGTGAAACGGCGAAGTAAAATCAGCAAAATTCTTCTGTTCCGTCAGATTTGTGAAGTCTGTACAAGTATCATAGCATATAATTGGTTGAATAGCAATACAAAAAAGCAGAGAGACTTAAATAAGTCCCTCTGCTTATGTTTGAACGCTGCTGTTTCTATCTTTCAACAATGATCGGATACTCCGGTCCTTAAACTCCATCACAAAGAAAGGGATTCCCCGATAGCTGCATATAAAGCACCTGCAGGCTCTACTTGGCTGATGGTGTTTTATACAGATTCTTGACCTTATAGATACCGCCCTGCATATAGCCAAGTTTCCAATAGGTCTCATCATCGTCAGTATTCCTCAGCAGAATCGCAGTTAATCCCTTATACTCTTCGTTTTCTGCATCGAAGCTGAAATTGACACCCGTCGGCTCGTACTTGTCGATAATTCGCTGTGAGATTTCATCGATCATGTCCTGCGTATCATACATTTTGTAATTTGAATCAAAACTGAATCTTACACTTATCATATTTGTTCCGAGGTCTTCAACCTTTGTATCAATGCTGATCGTAGGTTTTACGTCTACTTCCTCACGGGTTATACCTAAGTCTTTGACTGCGCTGTATATCGCATCGGTCAGCTCTTTATTATGTGCCGGCGGCTTGAATATCGAATGTTTAGGGTCTCTATAGTCCGGATTCGGATATGCCTCATCGCCGTCATAATAATACTCAGGATTATCTTCGGGCTTCGGAACAGGCCGTTTTCTCGGGAAAAGCTGCAGTCCCGCTGTTATTACGCATACCACGCATATACTGCCTAATATCCACTTTTCAGCTGTATTATCTTTGTTCAGTTTATGCATTATCTCAAGATAGGCATAACACGCCGCCGCTATTATTATCAACCCTATAGTTATTCCCATAATTTCCTCCCCTTAACTAAGAACCTGTCCAAATAGGGATTCATGCACGTCTTTTCGTCAAATTTTGCCGGTGACTGCGTTAAAAATCCTTGAAGGGCGACAGCCCGTCGGCGGATTT
>CADBNS010000122.1 GCA_902796065.1 Ruminococcus flavefaciens | reverse complement strand
TTACTATGGGACTTATTCAGGCTATGGTCGTTGGCGGCATCTCTACCGCTAAGGACAAGGATACCCTCGCTCTTTTACAGTACACCGCTGAATCCGGCAAGGAGGAAAAGCTGTTCGAGAACCAGCAGCTTATCCGCCTGCCCATTGTCCGCAACGGAAAAAAGGCTTCTATCGGCTATTGTCCGGAAGTCTGGAGTACCTGGGAATAAGTTAAATAAAAAATATTTATAATTAACTGCAAAAAAGTAGTGCATTTTCTGTTGAAATGTGTTATAATGTCTTTGTACCTGTATTTTTTATTGCGGTACTTTGTTAAGAACCTGACCACATAGGGTGAATGTACGGATTTTCAGGCATAATTTTGTCGGTGGCAAGGCAAAATTTGACGAAAAGACGTGCATGAATCCCTATGTGGACTGGTTTTTAATATCAGGAGTTTTGCAGGCACAGGCGCAATGGACCTGAGCAGCTCCGGCGATGCGTAGCACACGGGTGATCTCAGCGAGCGTACTTCCGGTAGTACAGACATCATCGACGAGGAGCACACGTTTATTCTTCACGAGGTCAGGGGAAGGAATGCGAAAGGCATTCATCAGGTTGATCTCGCGTTCTTTTTTGGAGAGTTCCTTTTGCGGAAGTGTAACTCTGAATTTTTCGGCAGCCGCCGCAACGGGAACGCCGATACGATCGCCGAGGATACGGCAGATGATCTCCGCCTGATTATAGCCACGTTTTCTGACGTCATCGGGGAGCATGGGCACCGGAACGATAACATCAACGGAACCTGCGATACCGTTGTCCCCTATTGCATCAGCGACAGACAAAGCCAGAGCATAAGCGGAGTTACCGAGCCTGCCGCTTTTCAGGAGGGTGACAGCCGGACGGATACTATCGCCGTACACAAAGGCAGCAGAGAAGCTGTCCGCGCCGGTGACAGAGAAGCTACCCTTCCACGGCACGAGTCTGCCGGAGCATTCGGGACAGAACCTGTCCATAGCGCCGATAACGGAGCTGCACACAGGGCAGCGGTTAGGGTAAAAGACATGGAGCAGTCTGCGGCTGAGAACGCTCATATCAGAAGTACATAAACAGCTGACACTTGATCATGCCGTTGTAGAGTTTACGGCGTTTTCTTGCATCGGCGCCGAAGAACTGCTCGAACTGTTCATGAGGAGAGATGATATAGCTCTGACGGTCGCCGCCCTTACCGAGCACTCTGCCCATCTGCCGGTAAATGGACTCAGCCTCGCGGAGTTCGAGGAGACGTTCACCGTATGGAGGATTACAGATAACGATGGAGTTTTCGGGCTGACGGAAGGAAGTGATGTCAGCCTGATCCACACGGATACGGGACTTGATGCCTGCTTTATGGGAATTATCGAGGGTCAGAGCAACAGCAGCGTCATCAATATCGAAGCCTATAGCCTGGAACTTAGCAGACCTGTCCACGCCGTCGATAGCGCGGGCGCGTTCCTCCTGCCAGATCTTGCTGTCGATGCAGGGCCATTTTTCGGCAGCGAAGCGGCGGTTGATACCGACGGGTATTTTGAGAGCCTTCATAGCAGCCTCAATGAGGAGGGTACCGCTGCCGCAGAAAGGATCACAAACGATAGAATCGGGGCGCACGCGGGCGAGGTCGATGATACCTGCGGCGAGAGTTTCCTTGATAGGAGCGGCATTGGAGTTGCGGCGATAGCCGCGCTTATGGAGACCTACACCGCTGGTATCGAGGTAGAGAGTGACAACGTCCTTGAGGATGCTGAATTTGATCTGCACAGTGGGACCGGACTCATCGAACCAGCTGATACCGTACTTTTCCTTTAGTCTTTCTACAGCAGCCTTTTTGATAATAGCCTGACAGTCCGGGACGCTGTGGAGGGCAGAATTAAGGGAGTAACCCTTGACCGGGAAGGCATCGTCCTTACCGATAAATTTTTCCAGTTCGACAGCTTTAACGCCCTGGAAGAGTTCCTCGAAAGTAGAAGCGCGGAACTCCGAGAGCTCGATGAGTACTCGCTCAGCAGTAGAGAGGCAGAGGTTAGCCCGCGCGAGAACGTTATCATCGCCGGTGAAGCTGATCTTACCGTCGCTGACTCTGAGGTCAGAACCGCCGATTTTAGTGATTTCAAATTTCAGAACGCTCTCCAGACCGAAATGGCAAGGACAGCAAAGTCTCATAGTACCTAACATAGAAAAAAGCCCCTTTATAGCAGGACCTGTCCGCACCGCAGCACAGACAGGTCCATAGAATTATTCAGTTATTACCAAACGGCACCATCGCCGCCGATAGCGCCAGCGGAGTTATCGCCGCCGGCAGCCGCACCGCCTCCGGAGTAATCAACGCCGCCCTGAGCAGCGCCGCCGCCGGAGTAATCGGCACCGCCCTGAGCAGCACCGCCGGAGTAATCCACACCGCCGCCGTTGTAGTCAACAGCACCGCCAGCGTTACCGCCGCCGGCATTAGCAGCACCGGAGTTATCCGTATTGGAATTAGAATTTGTATTAGACCAGGTATTGGAATTACCGCCTGTATTACCGCCAGTATTACCAGCAGACTGGCTGTTATCGACATAACCGCCGCCGTGGTTGCCGCCGCAGTACGGAGCATTGGTAGACTTCCAGAAGCCGGTAACGCCCTTCGGGCAGTAAGGACCGGCGATCATACCTGTAGCTGAGCACATCGGAGCCTCAATGACATTAGGATCGGGCTCGAAGTCAGCAGGAGTATCAGTAAACATAGTATCAGAGTACTCACCGATGATATTTCTCCAGATCTGAGCAGAGTGGAGATCGATCGGCAGTGAGAGTGCCTCATTGTAGTACTTATAACCGATAGTGATACCGCTGACGAAATCGCGTGTAAGGCCGACGAAAGTGAGGTCATACCAGTTATCGGTGGTACCTGTTTTACCGCAGACTGTCTTATAGTAGCCTCTTGCGGCGGTACCGGTACCGTTCTGAACGACATTTTTGAGGAGTCTGTTCATGACCCAAGCAGTTTCGGAGCTTACAGCCTCACGGGGGTTACCGTCATTGGAGTAGATAACATTGTGAGTAGCGTCCTCGATGCGTGAGATGATATGAGCATCGTTATAGATACCGTTATTACCGTAAGGGAGGTAAGCGTTAACGAGGTTTTCGAGGGTGATACCGTAAGTCAGCGCGCCGACAGACAGAGGAGAAAGCGCCTCATCTGAAGGGTCGAGCTTCATACCGAGCTTATTCTTGGAGAACTCGAAGATCTCATGGGGAGTATAGGTATCGCAGATCTGAGCCGGAACGGTATTGAAGGACTGCTGGAGGAAGTAGTAGAGGAAGTTAGACGCATATGAGAGGCTGATACTACTGTCAACAGTATAGTTAGTAGGCCAGGGTTTGCCGTTAACTTCGGTAACAGGCTTATCCTGGAAAACAGAGCCCCAGTGAGCCTTATTATTTTCGATAGCGTAGCCATAGGTAGAGATAGGCTTCATAGTAGAACCGATCTGACGGGGTTCTCTTACAGCGTAGCTTGTGCTGAGAGAGCCGACCTTCGGACCGATGTCACCGACCTGACACATAACTGAGCCGTCGTATCTGAGAGCGACGAAAGCGATATGCGGGAGGTATTCCTCAGCCTGACCGTCGCCGTCAATATCAGCCCATCTTTTAACGTAGGATTCAGAGACGATATTATTTATATCGAGGAATTTCTCTTCAACGTACTGCTGCATCTGTCTGTCGATAGTGGAGTAGATCCTGTAGCCGCCCTTATTGATACGCTTGATAGCTTCCTGCTCGTCAATATCGTACTTTTCCATGAGGATCTGAGCGGCCTCATACATCATCGCATCGACTTCCCAGGTATAGTTTTCATTTTCAGTTTCCTGTTTTTCGCGTTCGATCTCCGGGTGGAGGCGTTTATACTCTTCCGAGTCGGTATAAACGATGTGAGTATTCAGGTATTCCTGATACTCATCGTAAGTGATAACACCATTTTTATACATCTGCCAGAGAACGTATTCCTGACGCTCCTTATTGTTAGCCTTACCGTCGATGATTACCTGATTGGTTTCCTCGTCGGTATACTCAACGAAGGGACCATACCACTCAGGGCTCTGAGGGATAGCAGCGAGAACCGCAGCCTCAGGGACAGTGAGTTCAGAGACGTCCTTGCCGAAGTAATCGATAGAAGCCTTCTGGATACCGTTACGGGGACCGCCGAAGCCGATATAGTTGAGGTATTCCTCGAGGATCTTGTCCTTGGAGTATTTTTTCTCCAGCTGCATAGCGGCGAAGATCTCGCGGATCTTACGCTGAGGGGACGGTTCATCGTCGCCTGTGAGGTTTTTGATGAGCTGCTGAGTAATAGTCGAACCACCCTGGTCGGTATCATAGAAGTGGAGGAACATATTAAGGAAAGCGGAGAAAGTACGTTTATAGTCAACACCGTCGTGGATGTAGAAACGCTCGTCCTCGGTGCAGACGAAGGCATCGCGGACGTGCTGAGGTATCTGATCGATAGACACCGGGATACGGTGGACATCGGTCTTGATACGCTGAAGGACCTTCAGCTGTTCCTCGCCGTTCTCATCGATCTCATTGCCGTAGAAGTAGGTATCGCTTCCTGACTCCAGCTCGGCCATAGAGATACTGGTAGAGTCCTCCATGAAGTCGAGGACGTAGACAGTAAGAGCGGTAGCAACGATAGTACCAGTAATGACCATAACGAGGAAGAGGGAAAGCAGAGTAGTGGCGATAACGGCCATGAGCTTTCTGAAGAAGTTAACGACGGGATGCCGTTTCTTTTTAGGTTTTCTTGAAGCCGCAGCGGAGCGGCTGTTGGATTTATTGTAACTCATAATCGCGGGTCTTGATTCCGGAGATGAGACCGGAAAGCAACTCCTTTCATAAAAAATGCATTAAAACACATCTTACATTATACCACATTTTTTATACTTTGTTAATAGTCTGGCTGAAAAAAAACAAGATTTGTATAATTCAGCAAAAAACGGCAATAATAAGCGCATCAATTAGTAGAAATTACTGCTCAGCAGCAGAAAAAAGCAGGGAGTTGGTACAATGAGAAGATCGACAGGCAAGCGGATATACTTCACGCTTCTGACCGCAGCGACAATATCCGGATTCATAGTGATATGCACCATGGGGCAGTCGGTACACCGGCACAAGGTAGCGCAGCGGATCCAAGCTGCGGCGCAGGAGACGACGCAGCCGCTCCGCACGGTGAAGGAATACGACGGGCGCATCGGAGTATTCATGAGCGGCAGCAGAACACCCTACCGCATCATAGAGTACGACATATCGCTGTTATCGGAATACGACCGCAGTATGCTTGAGACCGGCATCACGATCGAGACGGAGTACGAGCTTCAGCGGCTGATCGAAGATATAGCGACATAACTAATGGGGTCTGTGTTTTTTCTTTTTTCTTACGGAGAAGCCGAAATCGCCGAGTTTTCTGCCGAGGGCGAAATACTCTCCGTGAGCGAAGGCAGCCAGACCGCACTGCTGCAAATTGAGCTTACCCTTACTGTCAATAAATTTCTCGTCCACATCAACGCCGACTATCTCCGCGAGGAACATGGTATGGGAGCCGAGGAGCTTACTTTCGGTAACTCTGCATTCAAGGCTGACGGGACATTCCTCGATAAGCGGCGCCCCGACTCTGACAGCGGGAGCAGCATGAAAGCCGCAGACCTCGAACTTATTGACATCTCTGCCGCTTTTAACGCCGCAGAAATCGGTAGCTTTAACCATAGCGGAAGTAGTGAGATTGATGACGAATTCGCCGGAGTCCCTGATAATATCGTGGGAGAAGCGTTCAGGGCGGACGGAGATATAGGTCATAGGCGGGTGAGTGCAGGCGATACCGGTCCAGCCGATAGTCAGGACATTAGGCTGATCGACGGTACCGCAGGAGACGAGGGCAGCAGGAACAGGAGCGAGCAGAGCGCTGCCCTTCCAGAATTGTTTACTCATAATAACTCCTTGAAGATAAATTTATCTGTATAACAATTATAACATCACACAGCAGTTATTTCAACCAAAGAAATGCAAAATTTATGCAAGAACCGGCAGAATAAAGGCTGCCCGCAGCGGACAGCCTTTAAACATATTACCAAACCTTATAATCATCGTTGCCGATCTTGAAAGCAGTACCCGGAACATAGAGGTCCTTAGGTTCATGGCCTTCCTTGTGAGCCTTTTTCAATTCCTGGAAAGCGACGCTGTTGACAACGATACGCTGAACATCTTCCTGAGCAGGTTTAGTAGCGAGGTACTCCAGGAGAACCTGCTGGAGGTAGAAATAAGAGCGGAGCTGAGTTTTCTTGAACTCGATCCGAGAATCGTCCTGCATAAGGAAGAGGCTGTCGCCCTCCTGATAGCCGAGGGTAATTTTAGCGAGTATCTCAGGGATAAAGATCCTGATCTCAGAAGCGAGGTTCTTATTGCCGGTCATCTCCTCGAGTTCCTTAGCCATAGCCTCGTAGTCCTCGCGGCTCCTGATCTTAACCATCAGTTCGATAGCTCTCTTAGCAGCGTTGGTAACAGTTTCCTTATTGAAGGGGCACTGATCGTCCTCACGCTGAACGAAGATAGCGTACTGTTTTTCGCACATGAAGTTTTTAGCGTCCCAAGTATCGATATAAGGCTTGAAGAAGCGTGAGAGCTCTACGCATACAGAGCCGTTTACGCGGACCTCGATGATCTCTCTTTCCTGATACTTAGCAAGGTAGATTCTAACCCAGTAGTACTTCTTAGAGCCGAGGTACTTAGGGATCTCAGCCTTGATGTAGTTGATGAGCAAAGTAGGCTTCTTGGAATCCGGAATGCCTATCCTTACGATAGACTGAGCGTACATATCGAAGTCATAATGCTGCATGAGGTAGTTGATAGAAACGTGGAGTCCGTTTTTCTTCTGAGAAGCCTGCTCGAGGGGATGCCACAGGCCGCCGAAGAACATCTGAGCAGCCATATCAGCAGCTTCCTCATAAGTTTTACCCTGAGAGTCAACGGGCTCGATAATAGGCTCATCGAAATCATCGTTTCCGACTACGAAAACGACCTGAACGAGCTTGATGCCATCCTTCTCCTCATTTCTGCCGATATTGACATCAATGGTGTAACCTCTTGGGAGGATAATACACCCATCATAGAGGTGTCCTTTAAGTTTCTCATTAAGTTTGTCAAGGACTGCGTTTTTAAAATCGAAGTCCTTATTTGTTTCAGTTTCAGCTTCGTTCTGCTGATTCTTCTTCTTAAAAAATGCCACTTTAATCGATCTCCTTAAAAAATAATTTACTTAGTAAAGCCAGCTGCTGCCCAGCCGTCCTTTACACTGACCTGGCCGCGTGTAAACCCGGCGTTTTCCAGTGCAGAAAAGACCTCCTCCATACGCTCCTCGATGATGCCCGAGACGATAAGGTAACCGCCCTTTCTGAGGTAGCGCAGGAAATGTCCCTTCATTGCGATAAGGACGTCCGCAACAATGTTAGCAGTAATAACGTCGTAATCGCCGTCTATTTTATCAGCAAGAGCCTCATCGTCGAGGATATTGCCGAAATAAACCGTATACTTATCAGTAGGAATGTTATTTTTCACAGCATTCTCCGCCGCCGTAGCAGCGGCATTCTGTTCAATATCCACAGCCACCGCGGACTCAGCACCGAGCAGCATAGCACCGATGGAGAGGATACCGCTGCCGCAGCCCAGATCGAGGAGCTTATCGCCTGACTTCAGGTGTTTTTCCAGCAATTCCAGGCACAGTCTTGTGGTATGGTGCTGACCTGTACCGAAGCTGGACGCCGGGTCGATCTCGAGGATAATGCGGTTATCGGAGTTCTGATACTCTTCCCAGGAAGGCTTTATAACGAGCTTATCGCCGATCCTGAGTGGTTTGAAGTACTGTTTCCAGTTATTAGCCCAGTCCTCCTCGCGGATACTTGAGAGTTCAGCCTCAAGGCGGCCGTAGACATGGTCAATATCGGCAGAGCGCACCTCATTGAGCATAGACCGGATAGAGACGAGCATATCAGCGCCCTGCTCATTATCTGGCAGGTAGACGGTGATACAGGTCTCGCAGTCGGCAAGTCCCATAAGGTCCTGATCGATATAGTCCCACTGACCGTTTTTATTTTCGAGGAACTCATTGAAATCCTCTGCATCCTTGATAGCGAAGCCCTTGATACCAATATCCATGAGCTTAGCGCAGATGAGTTCGATGCCCTCTGTGGTAGTAAAGATATTCACTTCCGTCCATTCCATTGGACGATCCTTCCTTTCCGTGCGGTACACAGTACCGTAATTATTTACAAATAGAATCGAGCAGACTCAGCAGATCGGCTTCATCGACGATACCGTCGCTGTTAATATCGGCAGCGGCGGTCTCGGCCTTATTGAAGAGGGAGATACTGCCGCCGGTGATGCTGCGTTTTCTGAAGAATTCATTAAGCAGGGCGAGGTCGGTAATATCCACCTCACCGTCGCCGTTGATGTCGCCCTTGATGTGAGCGCCCTCAGCAGCGAAAGGAGCGAGCTCATTCAGATCGACCCAGCCGTTGAAGTCCTGAGAAACGACCTTACCGTAGTCCTCGAAGACAGTATCGATGCAAACGATACCGCCGGGGTAGACGGAAGCGACCTTCACGCCGTTGCCATCGGGAGAAGAGAGCACAGGGACCTCATTCTTGCCTGAGTTGAAGTATTCAGCCTCATCGACGGGCTCACCGATACCGTTTTTCTCGATCTGAACATCGAAGTAAGAGACAGCGAACATACCGCTTTTATCGATAGCCTCCAGAGCGATGGTATGGGGACCCGGCTTTTTGAAGACAGTAACGCCGTTTTTGTAGGGGACATTCTGACTTGAGCCCGGACCGTGGTACTCGGCATAGATATTGAAGTTAGGGGAATTACCGTCCATAATTTCCCTGCCGAAGTTTTTGGGGCCCTCAGACGGATCAACGATGGTAACTGTAACGATACCGGAGCTGAGGTCAACGAGCTCCCCTGCCCTGAAGTTTGTAACATCCGGGAGCTTCTCGATACTCAGTTTAATGGAAGGTTCATAGCTGACCTTATCCTGAGAGCCGGAAGCTGACGGAGCGCGTGAAGATTTAACGAGAATGTAGTCGAAATCATTGGTATCGGTGCGTGTGATGTTGCCGTAGTGAGCGAACATATCGGTATCATCGCTTGCGGGGTCGAGCATATAGACAGTATCGTCGGTAACTCTTTCAACAACGACCCAGTGGTGGGTATTGACGTTGACCAGAGGCCAGTAGCCGTCCTCCATAAACTGTTTGAGCATAGCGATCTTACGCTCTTTATCGTTAGTGCCCCAATAGCCGGAGTACATATCCGGCTTCCAGACGATACTCATTTCGGGGATGACCTTTGTAACAGCATTCCAGTTAGCGAGTCCCCCCCACTGATTGAAAGCGTTTACAGATTTAAGCGAATCAGCGAAGATACCGGGGTTGAAGTCATTTTCATTTTTGACACCGGTATGAACAGCGAGCATAGCCAGCGAAGTGACGAGGCAGCCGCTGCTGCCGATGCTGGTATAGGCTTGAGAGCCGAGGAGGGTACTGCTCCAGCGGGGGTCGAGCTGACTCCATGAGCGGTAATTATCCTCAGCGTAAGCGCCAGGCATCGTGATAGAACATACAGCTGCGGTAACAGCGACCATTACAGCAGATAGCATATTCTTAGTATTTCTGCCTGAGAACAGATGCATTTGTTAACTCCTCCTAAAGCCGTGGTAAGCAGGAAAGTGTAGTCACAGCAAGCCGCAAAAGGGAGAAGGGCTTTCAGAAGCCGGAAAAAGCGGAGTCAGTGACGTCAGCACGTTCCAGAGCACGGCAAATGTTTATCGTGCGCGCTTTCTGCTCATCTTTTTAGTTTCTCTGAGAGCTTCATAAGCGGCAATATACTCATTGATAGCCTGCATTTTCTCGTTATCCGAGAGAGCAGAACCGCCGTAGACAGATTTATCGAAAGCCTCGGCGATACCGGAGACATCAGCTCCGGAAGCAGATTTAACGAACCGTTCAGCCTGACGTGAAGTATTGACATTTTTAATATCATACAGTTTGCAGATGCGGTTCATAATATCCCTGACAGCTCTGTCGGGAGCGTGTCTGCGGGCGAGTCTGATGAAAAGCATATGGATAAGAGACGGTGAGAGGAAAATGAAAACCAGAGCGAGAACCGCGCCGATCAGCAGTATCACACCGAGTCTTGAAAGCATATTGGTAGTAGACAACTTGCTTGGAGTGTCGAGCTGATCTGAGCGTGTAGGCTCGAAGGACATCCAGCCGAAGCCGCGGATGTAGAGTTCCGGGAACGCATGAGCGTCCTTGGAGGTGACCATATAGCGGAATTTAGAGGTCCTGTCGGAATTCTGCTGGCTCATATTGAAACCCTCGCAGTATCTTGCGGGGATACCGACAGAACGTGCAAGCAAGGTCATAGCAGTGGCGTATTCGACGCAGACGCCGGTCTTAGTAGTAAAGAGGAAGTCGTCCACATTTTCGCCCTGTTGTTTTTTGTAATTGAGATCATAGATGAATCCCGAATTATAGAAGAACATTTCGATAGCCTTAGCCTTATCGAAATCATTATTGCAGTTAGCGGTGATAGCCTTGGCGAGGTCAGCGATCTCGGAATCCTTGCCATAGTTTCTGAGCAAAGCGCTGTTGTAGTCAGAAGCGGCAGAAGAAGCGGCAACTGACAATTCGCCGAGGTACTCAGCGGAACCGGGGTCCAGCTGTTTTTTGTGAGCGTCCAGATAATCGCTGATAACCTGAGCGGCATCGCGTGTAAGGTCAGCGTAGTCGTCCCGTGAGAACATATTGATGATCTCCATATTATTCTCATCGTAGAAGAATCTTTCCGGGAGGTAGGTGAATTTGAATGTCTCATTGACCATTTGTCTCTGAGCTCTTAGCAGACCCGAACTATAAAGGGAAATAGATGTAAGGTCAGTACCCTCGGAGAAGGAATCTACCAACTGAGGCACAGGCAGACCGTAACCATTTCTGATGAAGCCGTGAACGGAGAAGACATCGAGCTCAGGGAAGTTGAATTTTCTTCCGACGAAATTCTGAAGGGAGTACTTGTCCGCATAGCTGCTGTCGTATTCAGCGGCAGCGAGGACAGCCTCAGCGACCTGACCGTTATTGCCGATGCGGTAGGGCATATCCAGACCGATATTATCGGCAGCGACATTCTTATCGGGATTAGCAACGGACCAGGAATCCTCATTGAAATTATAGGAAGAGAAGGTATTGAGCTTTAGTCTGAGTGGTTCATCGGCATCAGCTAAATAGACCAGGACATTACCGGTCTGTTCTCTGAACTGAGAGCCGTCAGCAGTATCGCGGAAAGCGTCCATGATATTTTCGAGGCGCTTAACGATACTCTGCGCATTGATGAGGGTCTCGAGGTAAGAACGGTCTTCCTTGACGACCGGCTTAGGGAAGAGAGTAGAGAACACAGCGAAGAGTACCGCATAAACAGCGACGGACTTCCACGCCTCGCCCTGATGGACAACGACGGTATTCTCGTTATTATGGAGTTTGCGGAAGTATATCATAAGCAGGATATATCCCACAGCGAGGAGCATGATATAGCCGATAGGCATTTTCTCGTACTCCTTACCATAAATAGCAAAGGGAATGATAAAAATCATAAAGTTCATGAAGATCCGGTATCTGACCTGAGTGAAGTAATAGATAACGGAAAGCATGAAAACGAGGAACAGGAGGTAAATGGCGAGGGTATACCATTTATTGTATCCGAGACCTACACCGAAGTTGATAGTTTCCTGCGGGGTAAGGAACCAGACGCCCCACGAAATCGGGTAACTCTCATAACCCTTTTCGATAGCCGCGCCGGACATAAGCAGGAACAGGAGATAAACCACACCGATACCGAGGGCACCGAGTAG
>CADBNS010000121.1 GCA_902796065.1 Ruminococcus flavefaciens | reverse complement strand
CAGCCCGTCGGCGGATTTTTGCCTTGCCACCGACAAAATTATGCCTGAAAATCCGTACATTCACCCTATGTGGACAGGTTCTAAAGCCTGCGGAGCTACCTTGCTTCGCAGGCTGTTTGTTTTTTTGATGCAAAAAAATCCCTGTATCGACCGAAACATCGGTAAATACAGGGATTCATCAAATGGTCGAGGTGACAGGATTTGAACCTGCGGCCCCTACGTCCCGAACGTAGTACTCTACCAAACTGAGCCACACCTCGACATTGCCTATATATTATAACGCATATTTTTGGATTTGTCAAGGGGTAAATATAGTGATTTGATTTATTTTATATATTTATCTAATTATAGCCGCCGTTAACAGCGTCTAAACTATTGCATTCTGAGAAAAAACATGATATAATAAGTATAAATATATTATCGGAGGTTTGCTGATGTTATCAGATATAGAAATAGCTCAGAACGCTAAAATGAAAAAAATTACTGAGATCGCCGCTGATCTCGGTATTGGTGAGGATTACCTTGAGCCATACGGCCACTATAAGGCTAAGCTCTCAGAAAGTCTGTATTCCGGACTTGCTTTCCGTGAGGACGGTAAGCTCATACTTGTTACGGCCATAAATCCTACTCCTGCCGGCGAAGGCAAGACGACTGTCAGTGTTGGTCTGGCTGAGGCTATGGGAAGGATCGGCAAAAAAGCTGTTCTTGCCCTGCGTGAGCCTTCACTTGGTCCTGTATTCGGCATCAAAGGCGGTGCTGCAGGCGGCGGCTATGCTCAGGTAGTTCCTATGGAGGACATCAACCTTCATTTCACCGGTGATATGCACGCTATCACTGCCGCAAACAATCTCCTCTGCGCTATGCTTGATAACCACATCCAGCAGGGGAATGAGCTGCGCATAGATCAGCGGCGCATCCTCTTCAAGCGCTGCCTTGATATGAATGACCGTGCTCTCAGAAATATCGTTATCGGTCTTGGCGGCAAGGCTAACGGAGTTCCCCGTGAGGACGGATTCAATATTACCGTCGCTTCTGAGGTCATGGCTATACTCTGCCTTGCTACTGATCTTGAAGACCTTAAAAAACGCCTCGGCAATATCCTTGTTGCATACAATCTTGACGGTGAGCCGGTTTTCGCCCGTGACCTCGGCTGCACAGGTGCTATGACAGCTCTCCTCAAGGACGCTCTCAAGCCTAACCTTGTTCAGACTCTTGAGAATAATCCGGCATTTATCCATGGCGGTCCTTTTGCAAATATCGCTCATGGCTGCAACTCTGTAAGAGCTACAAAGCTGGCGCTCAAGCTGGGCGATTACTGCATCACTGAGGCTGGATTCGGTTCCGACCTCGGTGCTGAGAAGTTCTTCGACATCAAGTGCAGATGCAGCGGTCTTACCCCTGCCTGCGTAGTTCTTGTAGCTACGATCCGCGCACTGAAATACAACGGACGGGTTCCCAAGCAGGATCTCGGCAAGGAGAATATGTGGGCTCTGGAAAAGGGTATCGTTAACCTTCAGACTCATATCGAAAATATGCACAAGTACCACGTTCCGGTAGTTGTGGCTATAAACCGCTTCGGAACCGATACTGACGCAGAGATAGAGTTCGTAAGGAACTTCTGCGCAGAAATGGGCGTTGAGGTGTCAATGTGCGAGGTGTTCGCCAAGGGCGGCGAAGGCGGTGTTGATCTCGCTAACAAGGTTTGCGAGACCATTGAGCTTACTGCTGACAACGATGAGAAGTTCCGTCCGCTCTATCCTGCTGATATTTCTATCAAGGACAAGATCGAGCGCGTTGCTAAGGAGATATACCGAGCTGACGGCGTAAATTATACTGCTCAGGCTGAAAAGGCTATCAAGGAGATCGAGAGCATCGGCTTCTATGACCTGCCGATATGCGTTGCAAAGACTCAGTATTCACTCTCCGATAATCCGGCGCTCCTCGGCAGACCTAAGGGATTCAATATAACTGTCCGCGATGCAAGAGTTTCCGCAGGTGCAGGCTTCGTAGTCATCTATACCGGCGATATTCTCACTATGCCGGGTCTTCCGAAGGCTCCGTCCGCACTGAATATCGACTGCGATAACAACGGCAATATCACCGGACTCTTCTGATAAGACTATGATACGCATTATTACCCACTCGGCAGAGGAGACTATCAATGCTGCCATAAAGCTTGGACAAAAGCTCCGCGCCGGTGATATGATCGCTTACAAAGGCGGTCTCGGCGCAGGAAAGACCACCTTCACACGCGGTCTGGCCGTTGGTCTGGGACTGGGCGACAATGTTTCGTCGCCTACCTTCGCCCTCGTTAATGAGTACCGCGGAGATAAGCTGTCTATGTACCACTTCGATATGTACAGGATCATGTCTGAGGACGGTCTTGAGTCTACCGGCTTTTTCGATTACGATTTTGATAATAACGTTGCAGTCATTGAATGGTCGGAAAATATTGAGGATTTCCTGCCTGATAATACTATTTACATCACTATCACGCCCATCAGCGAAAATGAGCGTGAGATCATCATCGAGGAGGCAGAAAGATTTGCTGATACTTGGAATTGATACCTCCGGAAAAACTGCTTCTGCAGCTCTTTTTGATACTGATACTGAGGTCTTTCTTGCTGAAAGCACCCTCTATACACAAAAAACACACTCTCAGGTCATCATGCCTATCGTTAAGGAGATCGTCAGTGCGACAGGTCATGTTATGAGCGATATTGACCGTATCGCCGTTGCCGACGGTCCCGGAAGCTATACCGGTCTCAGGATCGGCGTGGCTGCTGTAAAGGCTATGTCGTTCGCTATAGGCTGCGAATGCTGCGGTATTTCTACACTTATGGGTCTGGCATACTCCAACATCTCCTTCCGCGGTACTATATGCTCCGTCATGAAGGCAAGAGGCGATCTGGTCTATACCTGCTCGTATAAGTCGGACGGATATGGTCTCGAAGGTATCTGTGATGAGAAGATAATCTCACGGGACGAGCTTGCGGAGTTCCTTGCGTTTAACGGTACTGAGGTGCTGCTGTGTGGAGACGGTGCTGCTGATTTCTTTATGGATTACAGATCACCGATGTTCATTATAGCTCCGCCTCAGGGCAGATTGCAGAATGCCTGCGGTATCTGCCTGGCAGCTGCTTCCGCTGATCCGGTTTCGGCTGATGAGCTTGAAGTGTCATACCTTCAGAAAGTTAAAGCAGAAAAAGATCTTGAGGATAAACTAAACAATAAATAATAAGGAGTTTTGATTATGATTGCTATAGGCTGCGACCACGCTGGCGTTGAAATGAAAAAGGCTATCATCGAGGCACTCTCTGTTCAGGGCTTCGATTTCATGGATCTGGGTACTGACGGCGAACCCTGCGACTACCCGAAGATCGCTTCCACTGTCTGCAATGAGATTCTTGCAGGTCACTGTGAGAAGGGTATCCTTATCTGCGGTACAGGTATCGGTATGTCCATTGCTGCAAATAAATTCAAGGGTATCCGTGCTGCTCTTTGCAGCGATTCATTCTCTACCCGCTTCACCCGTCTGCATAACAACTCAAATGTAATGTGCCTCGGCGCACGTACTCTGGGTCAGGGTCTCGCTATCGAGCTCGCCGGCATCTTCCTTAATACCGGCTTTGAGGGCGGACGCCACCAGAGAAGACTTGACCTCATCGCTGAAATCGAAAAAACAAACTAACAGGAGGTTATCCACTATGAGTAATTTACATATTATCGACCATCCACTCGTTCAGCATAAGATCTCCCTTTTGAGAGATAAAAACACCGGTACCAAGGAGTTCCGTGAGCTTGTCGCTGAGATCGCTATGTTCATCTGCTATGAAGCTACCCGTGACCTTCCGCTCAAGGAAATTGAACTTGAAACTCCTATTGCTGTTGCTAAGACTAAGATAATCTCAGGCAGAAAGCTTGCCTTCGTTCCCATACTCCGTGCAGGTCTTGGCATGGTGGACGGCGTTACTGCTCTCGTTCCGGCTGCTAAGATCGGTCATATCGGTCTCTTCCGTGACCCGGTTACTACTGAGCCTGTTCTCTATTACTCCAAGATGCCCGATGATATAAATGAGCGCGATGTCATTATCGTTGACCCGATGCTCGCTACAGGACGTTCAGCTATCGCTGCTATCGACGAGATCAAGAAGCTCGGAGTTAAGAGTATCAAGTTCATGTGCATCATCTCATCTCCAGAGGGTGTTGCTGCTGTCCAGGAAGCTCATCCCGATGTTGAGATCTATACCGGCGTTGTCGATAAGGGCCTTAATGATGATAATTACATCGTTCCGGGCGTTGGCGATGCAGGTGACAGAATTTTCGGAACTAAGTAATGATATTGCTCCCTCAACTAAACTTTGCCAACCAATGCTCAACATAAAGAAAATATATCTGCGTCAGAAAAACTTGAAATGCGAAAGCATTCCTGCATTTTCCTTCCTTGATATATTTCCTTTCTGACTTCGCCTTTCTGGCAAAGTTTAGTTGGGGGAGCAATAATTTTTTTATAATAGAAAACCAAAGGAAGTTACCGGAAGCATTGCTTCGGGCAGCTTCCTTTTCTTTGGCTGTATTTTACAAAAACAATCTGATAATGATTATCAAATTAACGCAGGAATAGAAGTTATAGTGAAAATATTGACAAAGTTAGGGGGAGTGGATATAATATAAACTGAAAATGATAATCGTTTTCATATTATTGCTGATCGGGGTGAAACAATGGCAACATATAAAACTATTCAACGAACGAGTATATTATCTTTTCTTGAAACAAATACCGAACAGGCATTTACGGTGAAGGAGATAGTCGAAGGTATACGTTCTGACAGTGCAGCCGGTTGTTCCCCGTCTGAAAGTACGGTATATCGCATAATGACTGATCTTGTAAAAAATGGCATTGTCCGACGCAAGATCAATCAGAATCGTGAATATCAATACCGATTACTAAATGAAAAATCCGGCAGCATCAGTGTTAGGTGCAGGATATGCGGCGCAGTTCAGCATATTGATGAAAAAGTCTGTTGTGAGATCATAGATGAACTAAAAAACAGTGCTTCGATAGGAACTGACGGAGATATTGAGATTCTCGGAATATGTGATAAATGCAGGTAAAGTGAGGTGAGCAGGTATGTCAAAAATCGGAAACAGAGCAATATCATGGATAGTTCTTTTAGTATTCAGCCTTGTTATATTCTGCTCATCTGCCTTTATTATTGTTCACACAGATCACGATTGTACTGGCGCGGACTGCTCTGTCTGTGCGGAACTTGCTCAGTGCAATAAAACTCTGAATGCGCTTGGAACAGCTGTTGCTGGTGCATTACAGCTTACGCTGATTATCTGCATTGCTGCGTCTCTTTGCAAGGTCATTATAAAGTCACACTCTGCACATACAACCCTTATTTCTCTTAAAGTGGAGCTTCTGAATTGAATGACAACTCATGTTACAGGATAATAAAATAAGTTTAAATATCATTCAATTCGGAGGTTCTATTTTTTATGTTTAAGAAAAAAATCGGCATATATGCCCTTACACTCGCTATGGCTGCAATAGGAATGACAGGTTGTTCATCAAACGATTCAAGCAGTTCTTCAGAAAGCTCATCAAGCAATATTACAGTAGAGGCTACTCTGGCTGAAAACAAAGCAAGCTCTGACTCTTTCAGCGTTGTTTGCACTATCTTCCCTGAGTACGACTGGGTAAGGGAGATACTCGGCGATCATACTGACAATGTAGAGGTTACATATCTCCTTGATAATGGTGTTGATCTGCACAGTTATCAGCCAACTGCTGATGATATTATGAAGATCTCTTCCTGCGACCTGTTCGTATATGTGGGCGGCGAGTCCGACAAATGGGTGGAAGATGCCCTTGCAGAAGCTGCAAACAAGGATATGAAGGTCATAAACCTGATGGACGTTCTCGGCGACTCAGCTAAAGTGGAGGAACTCAAGGAAGGTATGCAGGAAAGTGAACACGAGCATGACCACGACCACAGCAAGGAAGTCTCCACTTTTGAGGACGACGAAGTTCAGGACAGACCTCTCTCCGACTGGGAGGGCGATTGGCAGTCCGCTTATCCGCTGGTGCTTGACGGTTCTCTCGACGAGGCGTGGGAGCATAAGTCCGAGGACGGAAAAATGACTGCCGATGAGTACAAAGACTACTACACCAAGGGCTATAAGTCAGATTACAATGCTATCAGCATTCACGACGATCATATCAAGTTCACTGATAAGGACGGCAATGAAAGTGAATCGGATTATAAGTACACCGGTTATTATATCCAGAACTGGTCAACTGGTACAAAGGCGGCTATGTACCGCTTTGAAGCAGTTGACAAATCATCAGGTGTACCCGTGTATATCGAATTCAACGACCATATCATCGAACCTGAAAAGGCTGAGCATTTCCATATCCGAATGAGCAATGAAAGCTATGACGCTATTATTGATCCCGAGGGCAACTGGCCAACTTTCTTTGATGCTGCACTCAGTCCCGAAGAAGTTTGCGATGAAGTTATCGGTCACGGCAGCAAGAAGGAAGATGAACATGATCACGAAGATGGCGAGGAAGAATACGACGAACACGTTTGGCTCTCTGTGAAAAATGCAAAGGTCCTTTGTGCTGAGATCGAAAAGAATATCGAAGCTATCGACTCTGCAAACGCCGCTGATTACAAGGCTAACCTTGACAGCTATGTTGCAAAGCTCTCTGAGCTCGACAACAGCTTCAAAACACTTGTTGACGGTTCATCTGTAAAGACACTTGTATTCGGTGACAGATTCCCGTTCCGCTACTTCGTTGACGATTACGGTCTGGACTATTTTGCTGCATTTATCGGCTGCTCCGCTGAAACTGAAGCAAGCTTTGAAACTATTGCATTCCTTGCTGATAAGGTAAAGGAGCTGGACTGCAAGACCATTTTCACACTTGAAAACTCCAGCAAGGATATTGCCAATACCATCATCAGCACATCGGGAAAGAATGCTGAGATCGCTGAACTTAACTCCCTCCAGTCTGTATCAAAGGACGATATTGGAAACGGTGCAAGCTATATCTCACTCATGCAGAAGAACTACGATGTTCTTGCAGGCGTTCTGAAATGAGGTGCAGTATGAACAACAATAAAAAAATACCCGTAATTCTTATCACAGGCTATCTCGGTTCGGGAAAGACTACCCTCATGCAGAATCTTCTGAAACAGGAACTGCGCAAGATAGCACTGATCGTAAATGATATGGGCAGCGTCAACATCGACGCTGCTCTGCTGAACAAGAACCGCGACCGCATCGCTTCCGTTGAAATGGTGGAACTACAAAACGGCTGTATCTGCTGTACGCTCCGTGATGAATTTATCGCGGAGATCGAGCGTATCTCACAACTGCCCGACATTGAAGCAGTATTTGTTGAAGCGTCGGGCATCAGCGAACCGTCCAATATCGCCGCATCGTTTGTGATCTATACCGAGGACAATCCCGACACCAATGTATATCTCAGTTCCGTTGTTTCAGTTGTGGACGCTGACCGTATCTATAACGAATTTCTCCGTGAGATCTCCATGGAAACTGACACCGAAGAGGGGGACATCATCAACCTTATCATCGACCAGATAGAGTTCTGCAACCTGATAATCCTCAACAAGACCGACCTTCTCAGTGCACAGCAGATTGAAGAAGTCATAAAGGCTATCCGTGATATTCAGTCCGAGGCTGAGATAATCCCAGCCATAAACAGCGAGGTGGATACCGAAAAGATACTCCACGGCAAGGAATTCGACTATCATAGCGTTCTCGCTTCATCTTCCATTCAGCGTGCTCTCAATACCAACGAACCTACCGACAAGGAAGCGTGTATGGACGAATACGGTATCACTTCTTTCGTTTATGAGGAAGTCCGCCCCTTTGACCGCGATAAATTTATGGCTCTGGTGGACGAGTACCCGACAGAGCTTATCCGCACCAAAGGCTATGTCTGGTTTGCTGACGATGATGTGCATATACAGCTTTTTGAACAGGCAGGCAGAAATGCAAGTGTCACCGAACTTAATGAGTGGCTGGCTTCTTGTCCGCAGGAAGAACTTGACGCTATGTTCGAGAACTACCCTGACCTCAAGGACGACTGGGACGAGCAGTACGGCGACCGTATCAATCAGCTTGTTTTCATCGGAAAAGGTTATAAAAAGGCGGATATTCTTGCACGCCTTGAAAGCTGTCTGACGAGATAAACAATTACGTAGTACTATGAACGGAGGTCTACCAATGATAAAAAAACAATGCCTGATATTTGCATTAAGTCTGACAGCGGTTGTAGGAAGCTTTACTGCCTGCGGAAATGCAAACTCTGAAAATAATGCATCGAATGAAAGTATCACAGAGGTATCAGAAACAAAGAGTGAAGTGGTCGCAGCCGTAAACTCTGAACCGAGCGCAGGCTGGAATCCGATCACAGGCTATGGTCAGCGATATGATCCTATCCTGCAAAGTACACTGACAAAGGCTTACGGTGGTGAGATAACCAATGACCTTGCCACAGGCTATGAAGTAAGCGATGACGGAAAAGAATGGACATTTACGATCCGTGATGATGCTTACTATTCAAACGGTGAAAAAGTAACAGCATCTGATGT
>CADBNS010000120.1 GCA_902796065.1 Ruminococcus flavefaciens | reverse complement strand
TCAGAGGTACCTTGTGACAGCGTGTCCCATTGCTGCGAGCCGAGAGCCCAGTTATCGGAGCAATTGCGGTAGTATCTGTGAGTATCTGTGCACCAGGGGAGAATATCCCAGAGCTGCAAGGTGAGACAGACTGCGGCAGCAACAGCGGAGTATTTCTTCCAACTGTAAGCGGCAGCGGACAAAGCGGCGGTGACTATCAGCAGACAAGGCAGCCAGATAAAGCGGCCGGAAGCGCGGAATACGGACAGGCAGCTCAGAACTAAATGAGGCAGGGGAATATCGGCGATAACGTGGCAGCCGAAAGTGATACGTGAGCTGACCGCCCACAGCATACTTACAGCAAAAACGGCGATAAATGCGGCAGTTTCGGCAGCATGAGCGCGCAGGGCATCGTGTACTTTTTTGTGCAGCAATACAGCAGACACTAAAGCCGCAGCGACACACAGGAGCATACCCAGTCCGAGAAAACCGAATCCTTCGCCCTGACCGTCGAAAGAGGCGAGTGCAGGCAGCACACGGGAGTATCCCATGCTGTTGACAAAGGTATTGAGGTTAGCGGAGAACAGACCAAAGCCGCCGTCAGCGTAGCTGCCCTTGCCGTAGAACGCGCCGAACGCCCACATGGACAGAACGACAGCGGCGACAGATGAAGCGAAGGTAATAATGGCATTTCTGAGCTGTTTCAGCCGGAATATGAGTATGATTGCGTAACCGCCCATGACCATGAAGATCATAGGTACAAAGTACACATGAACTGCTACAGCCAGAGCGCAGACCGCTGCCCATTTCAGCCAGTTCCGTGGACGTTCACAGTCGAGACAGAGTATCATGGGTATAATTATCAGCCAGATAGCGCCGAGGGAGTTATGGTGAGTTATACGTGCGATAGAAGGGATAAATGCGGAATAGAACACTGATCCCACAGCAGCGAAGTGGAGAGAAGGCTTTATCCTGTGCAAGAGTACAGCGCCGGATCCGCCGTTCAGTGCGAAGCAGATAACGCCCCACAGACCGAGGTACTGGAAGGTATCCGGCAGTACCGGCGACAGTATCTTAAATATCACAGCCAGCAGAGGGATAGAGTCCGAGAACATACATGACACCGGACCGTCGGAGCTTAAACCGTCAGTCAGGCACAGCGGGAAAGTCCAGGGAGTCTTCCTGTAGAAAACCCAGCCGAGGTAGTGTTGGGCGGAGTCATCGGGATCAGCGAAGATCCAGTCGGTATTAGCCGGATCAACGACAGCGAAGCCGAAGACGGCAATAAAAAGGACAGCGCCGAGAGTGGCGCCGAATAGGAATGGGAGCAAAGATTTAGTATTACGAGTCATAAATAATCTCCGTATGAAAAAAAGGAGCGGACGGTTAAGTCCGCTCGGTGGATCATTTCATACTCTGTGTGAAATCAGCGTAAAGTTTCTGTTCGATGACCTCAGCCTCCTGACGGGTAGGAGCCTTGGCAGTGAGGTAGGTCTTAATCTTGGGCTCAGTACCGGAAGGACGAACGATAGCCTTGCATCCGTTTTCGAGGTAGAAAGCAAGTACATTGGACTTAGGAAGTGTGAGCTCAGTGATCTTGCCTGTAGCAATATCCTTGGCAGTACCAGCCTTGTAGTCCTCGAAGCGCTCTACCTTGAGACCGCCGATAGTAGTCGGGTGTTCATTGCGGAGCTGAGTCATGATCTCCTCCATATGCTTCATACCGCTTGCGCCCTCGAAGGTGAAGCTGTAGAGAGTCTGGTAGAATACGCCGTACTTCTTGTACATATTCTCGCGAGCCTGCATGAGGGTGATACCCTGAGTGCGGTAGTAAGCAGCCATCTCGCAGATGAGCATAGAAGCGTTTACAGCGTCCTTATCGCGGACATATCCGCCGGAGAGGTAGCCGTAGCTTTCCTCGAAACCGAAGATATAGCGGTCCTCTTCGCCCTTAGCCTCCAGCATACCGATCTGTTCGCCGATGAACTTGAATCCGGTGAGGACGTCGATTATCTTAACGCCGTACTCCTTACCGATGGAGTTGACAATATCAGTAGTAACGATAGTTTTAACAGCCACAGGATCCTTAGGCATAGTGCCCTTCTTGATGCGCTGTTCGCAGATATACTCAAGGAGCATAGCGCCGACCTCGTTGCCTGAGAAGAGAGCGTAGCCGCCGTTACCGTCAGGAACAGCGATACCAACGCGGTCGCAGTCGGGGTCAGTAGCAAGGAGGAGGTCAGGCTTGACTTCGTTGCAGTATCTCAGACCAACTTCGAGAGCCTCGCGGATCTCCGGGTTCGGATACGGGCAGGTAGTGAAGTTGCCGTCGGGATTCTCCTGTTCCTTGACAACGGTCACATCGGTGATACCGATGCGCTTGAGTATCTCACGGACTGGTTTATTACCTGTGCCGTTGAGAGGAGTATATACGACCTTGAGACCGCTTGAAGCGCAAAGGTCGGTATTGATGCCCTCAGCGAGAACGTTCTTATAGAAATCCTCGATCACATCGTTGCTGATGTAGCTGATATTGCCCTTAGCGAGCTCAGCGTCGAAGGAAGAAGTCTTGACGTCCTTGAAGGTATCAAGAGAATTGATCTTATCGAGAATGATCTCAGCGCCGCGGAGAGTGATCTGGCATCCGTCATCGCCGTAGACCTTGTATCCGTTATATTTAGCCGGGTTATGGCTTGCAGTGACCATGATACCGCCCTGGCATTTCAGTGCTCTTACAGCAAAAGAAAGGCAGGGAGTAGGCATAAGCTCGGTATAGATATGTACCTTGATGCCGTTAGCCGCCAGTACCTCAGCAGCAGCCTTAGAGAACACATCAGACTTGATGCGGCTGTCGAAAGAGATAGCAACGCTTGGATTTTTGTATTCCTGATTGAGATAATCAGCGAATCCCTGGGTAGCACGGCGAACAGTATAGATATTCATTCTGTTTGTGCCGGCACCGATGACACCGCGGAGACCGCCAGTGCCGAATTCCAGGTCTCTGTAGAATCTATCGGATATTTGTTCATTATCCCCCTCTATGTCATTGAGTTCCTTTATCAGGTCAGGATCCTCGCTGACATTCTCTCGCCAAAGGCTATAGAGTTCCATTTCCCTCATTGTAAATGCCTCCTGTTTTAAGAAATATATCTTATTATAGCACATAAAAATGGATTTGAAAAGGGTATTTGAGCCAAAATATAAAAAAAAGTGAACAACCGTGTATATAATTTTTATATACCGATATATTATGCTCAAAAATGAAAAGGGCGGTGGTTAAAATTTGTCGAATTTGGTTTATAAAAGAATTGCATGAGGAGTGAAAAAAATCTAAATGAAAATAAAAGCAGACAGTAGAAAAACTGTCTGCTCAGGTTAAATGTTAACTTTACGCAACTTATTGCTGATCCCATTCACGGAGGGTTTCAATAGCCTTGAAGTACTGGAAATCGCTGCTCATATCGTCATTTTCTGCGATAATATCCGGAGTTATGCCCTTGCCGTTGAACTTGCCGGTAACGGGGGTATAATACTCAGCAACAGTAAGGATAACTGCTGTACCGTTATCGAAGGGGATAGTTTCCTGCATAAGACCCTTGCCGTAGGTACGTGATCCGACGATCTTAGCCTTACCTGCATCGCGGAGAGCTGCAGCGAACAGTTCGCCCTCGCCGGTAGTCTTTTCATTTACGATAACAACGATAGGCAGGTCGAGTTCAGAGGCATCAGAGTATACCACAGTTTCAGTGCGGTCGTCGGTATAGTCAGCAGAGACCGCAACACCTTCCGGAAGCAGCGGATCAAGGCACTGCTGGAGAGCATCGATAGTGCCGCCGATATTATTGCGCAGGTCGATAACGAGGGACTTAGCGCCGTTAGTAGTAAGGCGTTCGAGTATGCTGATGAACTGATCGGGAGTATTATTCTTGAAGCCGGTGAGGGAGATATAGCCGATGTACTGGGCGAGCATCTCACCGGAAGCGGTAATAAGCTCCACATTGCTTCGTGTAAACTGGATAGTCTTGTCAAAGCCGTCTCTTCTGACGGTGAGCTTTACTTCCGAGCCCTCAGTACCGTTGAGGGCGTCCACAGCGGAATCGAAGCCGGACTCAATAACCTTTACATCGCCCACAGCGGTGATAATATCGCCTTCTCTGAGACCGGCGGAGTAAGCCGGACAGTCAGCCACGATGCTTGAGATGCGGATATAGCCGCTTTCGTCCTGTGCGAGGGTAAAGCCGCCGAACTGCATACCTGAGTCGATATTCTGCTGGCTGAGGTATTCCTCAGCGGAAAGGAAGCGAGAGTACTTATCGTCGAGGCCATTGACATAGCCTTTAAGGATACCGACATTCAGCTTATTCTCGGTGATATTTCCGTAGTAGCTTTTTCTGACCTGAGTATCCATAGCCTGCAAAGCGCTGTACTTTTTAGATTTCGCATTGACATCAACGACCTTTTCGTTGTAGCTTTGCAAGGAGAAGAATGAGGTAAGTATAAAAGTGACTGCGATAGATATAGCCACGAGACTGAGTGCCAGACCGAGACTGATTTTTTTATTCATATTTTCATCGCTTCTTTCGGGAGAGTAGTAGTGAGTATCCGCCGCAGCGGACAAATATCAGTAAACAGAAAAATACGGGCAGGAGGAAAAAGTTCTCCCTGCCCCGTATTGATATTCAGTTGATAATGATCATGGCCAAACGTAGCCGGAAGGGTCTACCTGAGAACCGTTAACGCGAATCTCGAAGTGGAGGTGGGCACCGGTAGACCAGCCTGTAGAGCCGATATAACCGATAGTCTGACCCTGTGAAACATAGTCGCCGACATTAACGCAAGCGCTTGAGAGGTGACCATAAAGAGTAGAGTAAGTACCGTCGTGGGAGATGATAACGTAGTTACCATAACCGCCGCCGCATCCGCAGCTGTAGTTCTTACCGTAGTTATGGCTGCATGAGTTGTTGACGGAGATAACAGTACCGGCCTGAGAAGCGACAGCAGCGCCGCCCATGATACCGGCGTCACCGATATCGATACCTCTGTGAGTAGTACCCCAGCGGTAACCGTAGCCGCTTGATATGTAGCAGAAACCGGGAGCCGGCCAAGCGAAGCCGCTTGAAGCAACAGTAGACTGTATAACAGCGGGAGCAGCCGGTGCAGGAGCAACATATGAATCATTGCTTGCGGAGCTCTGAGCAGCAGCAGCCTGAGCGGCAGCGGCAGCCTGACGGCGCTGTTCCTCCTCGAATCGGCGCTGAGCCTCCTCAGCAGCGCGGCGGATCTGTTCCTGGATCTCAGCTTCCTCAGCAGCGAGCTCAGCATTTATAGCCTCCAGATCAGCCTTATCGTTATTGAGCATGGACTGTTCCATAGAGATACGGTCGATCTCGTCCTGAGTAGACTGCATTTTAACAGCGAGGGCGTTGACTTCCTCAGTTTTTTCTTCCTTACGCTTTTCCTGTTCATCAAGTTTCATTTCAAGGTTAAGCTTTTCGGATTCAAGGTCCTTTTTATTTTTCTCGAGAGAATCTATTTCGTCAAGAATATTAGTGATAAGCTCCTCATCGTATTCAGCGATGCGGTTAGCCATCTGCACGCGTGACATCATATCATAGAAGCTTGCAGAGCCGAGAACAACAGAAGCGAGGTTCTCATTTCCATTTACATACATAGAGCAGAGGCGCTGTTTGAACAGTTCGATATTCTTATCGATCTCGTCCTGCTGGTTATCGATGTTTTCGTCAAGGGTATGGATATTAGTCTCAGTAGTCTCAATATCGTCGCCGATAGATTTCAGTTCAGTATTAAGGAGCTCGATATTCTCCTTAATGATAGTGATCTGTTCGTTGAGAGTATTCTGGTAAGCCTGTTCATTAGCCTTATCATCAGCGAGGCTGCTGATCTGGTATTCCAGCTCAGCGATCTTATCGGAGTTAGCCTTTCTCTGCTCCTGGATCTCAGCGATAGTTCTTGCAGCATCAGCATTTCTGGACTGAACTGACGGATAGAACATTGTAGCCGATACGGAGAGAGCGGCACAGGTAACGAATGAAAGAATTTTGCGTGTAGAAATTAAATTACTCATGATAGGTCGGTGAAAAACACCATAGACTCCTTTCGTAAAAAGCTTGATAAAGTGGCATCACACATCGAGGTGTTTTCTGGTACTTACAACGCTTCCCAGAGCACCGATAATACCGCCTGCGAGGAGGTAGAACAATGCCACATACAATCTTATACCACTGAATGGGATTATACTTCCGATACCGAAAGCATTCATCAGCATAGCCTGTTCAGTGAGGATACGGTAGACAGCTCTGTACACTGCCCAGGTGATAAAGAAAGCGCCTGCGCCGGCGAAGAAGCCGGTGACCATACCTTCCACGAAGAAGGGGGTTCTGATGAAACCGTTGGTAGCGCCGACGTACTTCATGATCTGTATCTCTTCGCGTCGTGCAAAGACGCTTGCCTTAGTGGTATTGGAGATCATGATCATTGAAACGACGGCAAGGGCGATAATGAGAGCGCCGGCGATAAGAGTGACAACTCGTCTGAGTTCTCTGAGGAACTCAGCGACCTGAGGGGAGGAGCTTGCACTCTGAACCTCAGTGATCTGAGCGATCTTCGCGGTTGTTTCTTCGATCCTGTCGTTATCCTTAACGGTAACGCTGAATCCGTCCGGCATGAAGTCGTAGCCATCGATATAATCGAAAATAGCACGGCCTCTTGATATCTGATTCTGCATACGTACATAAGCTTCTTCTTTAGAGATGAAATCAACGGCATCAACGTTGTCGATAGCGGCGAGTTCATTCTGAAGGGAAGCGACTCTGTCCTGATCCGTGGACGGATCGAGGTAAACAGCTATCTCATTCTGGTTTCCCAGACCTAAGATCATAGAGTTCATATTTACATAGAAGAGAGCAGCACTGCCCACGAGGAGCAGAGAGATGAGCAAAACGCAGAATGTAGCGAAAGCCATCATTTTATTCTTCCAGATATTCTCAATGCCCTGATTAGTCAGGTATTTTATTCCGCTCAGTTTCATTCTGCACCTCCGTTTTCACCGGTAAGTGCAGCGATAACTTCGTCTATGAGAGCGTCCTCAGTAGAGGTGACCGGAGCATCAGCCGGAGCTGCGGCAGGAGGAGCATCAGCCGGTATCTGAGCGGTATCGCTGCGCTGTTCAGCCTCAGCCATAGCAGCAGCGAGCTCTTCTTCCGGAAGCGGCTCATCATTGGTGCCGGTAATAACCTCATCGAAGACGATTTCACCGTCGGTGATATTGATGATACGTCCGCCGAAGTGACGAACGAGGTCATGTTCGTGTGTGACCATGAGTATCGTAGTACCCTGGTCGTTGATACCCTTCAGCAGCTCCACGATTTCGTAGGAGAGTTCGGGGTCGATATTTCCGGTAGGCTCGTCGGCGATAATGAGCTGCGGGTCATTGACCAGAGCGCGCGCTATAGCGACACGCTGCTTCTCGCCGCCGGAGAGTTCGTCCGGATAGGAGTTTGTTTTCGCATGGAGTCCGACCAGACTGATAACGTAGGGGACTCTTTTTCTAATGTACTTCAAGGGCGCGTCGATGACTCTTAGAACGAAAGCGATATTTTCGTATACTGTCATAGACGGGATCAGGCGGAAATCCTGGAAAACGAAGCCGAGTGTACGGCGGAATTCCGGTATTTTCCTTTTCTTCAGCTTATTGAGATTATAGCCGTTGACGGTAACAACACCGCTGGTGGCATCGATCTCCTTGAGAAGAAGCTTGATCATAGTACTTTTTCCCGCACCTGACGAACCTACAACGAAAGCGAAGTCGCCGTCGTTGATCTTCAGGCTGACGTTGTTTAAAGCGTCAACGCCGCTGGAATAGGTTACGGATACGTTCTGAAGTTCTACCAAATGGGATTACACCTTCCTTAATGTTAGAGAAACGGATATTCCGCACGAAGCGCAGAGAGATATCCTCAGTCCGACTGATTTTTTCTCATTTCATCCGTCGCCGCACCGGCAGGAGACCGGTCCGGCAAAACTGACCGGTGCAGTACCGATCAGAACTTTACAGGGTTAGCGGACAGGTATTTCTTGACCATAAGGGCTATCTTGAAAATGATAGCGTGATCGAACTCACGGAGGTCAAGACCAGTCAGCTTCTTGATCTTTTCAAGTCTGTAAACAAGGGTATTTCTATGAACGAAGAGCTTTCTTGAAGTCTCTGAAACGTTCAGGTTATTCTCGAAGAATTTCTGGATAGTGAACAGTGTCTCGTGATCGAGAGAATCGATGCTGCCCACCTTGAACACCTCATGGAGGAAAGTCTCACAGAGGGTAGTGGGGAGGTGGTAGATAAGTCTTGCGATACC
>CADBNS010000119.1 GCA_902796065.1 Ruminococcus flavefaciens | reverse complement strand
CTGTCGCACCCAAGCAGATCATCAGCGACAATATCTGAGCGGAGGTTTTACAATGAGTGTTAATTATGATGTATTAGGATTGATATTTGCGAGTATGCACGACGCATACGTACCGGAGCTGACGAAGCAGAGGACAATGGGCTCCATACCCTTTGGCGGCAGGTACAGACTGATAGATTTTCCGCTGTCGAGCTTTGTAAGCTCAGGCATAAGCGAAGTGGGAGTAATAACGAAAGCGAACTACGGCTCATTGCTTGACCATCTTGGCTCAGGCAGGGACTGGGATCTTGCGCGAAAGAAGGGCGGACTGCATCTGCTGCCGCCGTACAGTCAGCTTGGCGGAAAATACAAAGGCAGACTGGACGCGCTGAGCAATATATGGGGCTATGTAGAGCATTCCAGTGCGAACTACGTGGTATTATCCAACGCAGACGTAGTAGCAGCGATAGACTACACCGCGGTATTGAAGCAGCATAAGGAGACAGAAGCGGATATAACGCTTGTCTACAGTGAAGGACAGTATGACAGCAACAAGAATATGTGTTCAACGATAATGGATTTTGACGAGAACGGTATACTGACCAGTGCGCTGATACATCCGCCGGCATCGGGTTCATGCAAGATGTGGCTTGAGACTATGATAATCAGCAAGAGCGTGCTGAACGAGATAGTATTCAGTGCAGCCAGCAGGGGAATATACAGTTTCACCCGCGGCATACTACAGAGTCGTGAGCATGATTACAAGATAATGGGCTACGAGCACAAGGGACTGTTCATGCACATAGACAGTATGCAGAGCTATTACGAAGCGAACATGGAGCTGCTTGACAAGGAGAAGCTTCATGCGCTGTTCAAGAAGGATATGCCGATATTCACGAAGGTCGGAGACAATGCGCCGGTCAAGTACGGACTTGAGGCATCAGTAAAGGATTCGCTGATCGCAGACGGCTGCATAATAGAAGGAACGGTAGAGAATTCGATACTGTTCCGTGGAGTAAGGGTAGGAAAGAATTCCGTAGTAAGGAACTGCATACTGATGCAGGGCACGAAGGTAGGAAACAACTGTAACATCAGTGCGATGATAACCGACAAGAATGCGGTAGTATCTGACGAATCGGTACGAACCAGTCCGGCGATGAGTCCGTTGTATATAGGAAAGAACGGAATAGTCTGAATATTGGCGGTGAGAGAAGGATGAAAATATTATTTGCGGCAAGCGAGGCGGTACCATTTGCGGCATCAGGAGGGCTTGCGGACGTAGCAGGCTCATTGCCGAAAGCGATAGCGGCAAAGGGACACAGCTGTGCAGTAGTGATACCGTTATACAAGTCGATAGCAGAGAGCTGCAGCGGGATGGAGTTCGTGAAAAACATAACTGTGGACGTATCGTGGCGGAAGCAGTACTGTGGCATCTTCCGACTTGAGCGTGACGGGGTCACATATTATTTCATTGACAATGAGTACTATTTCAGCCGTGACGGAATGTATGGATTTTACGATGACTGTGAGCGCTTTGTATTTTTTGACAGAGCGGTGCTTGAGATGATACGGTACATCGGAGAGAAGCCTGACATACTATGCTGCAACGACTGGCAGACAGCGCTGATACCGGTATACTACAATGTATACTACAGGTATCAGCAGGGGTATGACAAGATAAAGACGGCGTTCACGATACACAACATAGAGTATCAGGGCAAGTACGGCAAAGAGGTGTTGAATGAGCTTATGGGCATACCGTCATACAATGCAGGGCTGCTTGAGTATGACGGAGCGATAAATATGCTGAAAGGCGCTATAGAGTGTGCAGACAGGCTGATAACGGTGAGTCCGAGCTACGCATGGGAGATACTTGACCCGTGGTATGCCCACGGACTTGACCGTATACTTGTAACGAATCAGTACAAGCTGAAAGGCATACTGAACGGAATAGACACCGAGGTATACGATCCGCAGACCGACCCGAATATAGCCGGACACTTCAGTGCTGAGGATATGAAAGGCAAAGCGAAGTGCCGGCAGATGCTGCATGATTCGCTTGGCTTTGAGGACAACGGAGAGCCGGTGATAGGCATAGTAACGCGGTTTGTGAAGCACAAGGGGATAGACCTTATCCGCAGTGTATTTGAAGAGATAGTGCGCAGCGGAGTGAAGTTTGCGGTACTTGGCAGCGGCGACCGTATGTACGAAGATTTCTTTGTAGAGATGGCGCGGCGTTATCCGGAAAGGGTAGCAGTATCGGTAGGATTTATACCGGAGCTTTCGCACAAGATATATGCGGGGGCGGATATGTTTCTGATGCCGTCGCAGAGTGAACCCTGCGGACTTGCGCAGATGATCTCGATGCGATACGGAACCATACCCATAGTACGTGAGACAGGCGGACTGAGGGATACTGTACGCGACAACGGCGGAACGGAGGGAAACGGCTTCACATTCAAGACGTATCATGCGATGGATATGCTTGATGCGATATGGAGGGCGAAGCAGACATACACCGACAAGAAGGCATGGAGTGCGCTGATGGAGCGTGCGATGAAGTGCGATTACAGCTGGTCATCATCGGCAGACATTTACATAGAAACGTTTGCTGATCTGATAAATGGATAGTTTTAGCGGAAAAGGCAGCTTCGGCTGTCTTTTTTGCTGAGCAGAGGTTACGATACGGTAAAAAAACGGAAAACTGCTTGACAAAAGGGGGGAATGGCGGTATAATAAGCACAATACTTTAAGGGAGGTGAACACCATGACAATAGGAAATAGCAAAAACGGAAAAGAGAATAAGAAAAACAGCGCATGGAGTTTGCCAGACGGACGAATAGCATCGTAAGAGCAGAGAAAGAAGCACTCCGGCAGCGGGGTGCATTTTTGTACCTGTCCGCAGCTGAGTGAGAGCAGTCCGCCGGTGAACGGAAAGGAAGAATATGCTTATATTAAATGGAAAATACAACACAGCGAAGGTATACACAGAAGTCATAGAAGAGCAGGCGGTATCGCAGATAATCGCATTATGCAGCCAGCCGATGAGTGAAGGGGCGCGCATACGCATCATGCCGGACGTCCACGCAGGATCAGGCTGTACAGTAGGCACGACCATGACGGTGACGGACAAGGTTATACCGAACATAGTAGGAGTAGACATAGGCTGCGGAATGGAGACAGTGAAGCTGAAGGAGAAGCACATAGAGGTGCAGCAGCTTGACAAGCTGATCTACAGCCGCATACCATCGGGATTTGCGGTACGTGAGAAGCCGCACAGATACAATGGGAAGATAGACCTGACGGAGCTGTATTGTTACAAGCACATTGACCCGATACGTGCAGAGCAGAGCATAGGCACATTAGGAGGCGGCAATCACTTTATCGAAGCGGACAAAGGAAGTGACGGGAGCATATACATAGTGATACATTCCGGCAGCCGCCATCTGGGCGTAGAGACAGCGAAGTACTATCAGGAGGAGGCATACCGCCGGCTGAATAAGAGTTCAGACAAGGAAGCGGAGGAGCTTATAGCGAAGCTGAAAGCAGAGGGAAAGGCGAAGCAGATACAGTCTGAGCTGAAGAAGCTGAAAAACACCAAGACCACAGACGTACCGAAGCATCTTGCGTACTGTGAAGGGGAGCTGTTTGAGCAGTACATACATGACATGAAGATAGTGCAGGAATTTGCGATGCTGAACCGACAGGCGATGATGGATGAGATAATCAAGGGAATGGGACTGCACGTAAAGGAGCAGTTCACGACGATACACAATTATATTGACACAGAGCGCATGATACTGCGCAAGGGAGCGGTATCGGCGCAGATGGGAGAGCGGCTGCTTATCCCGATAAATATGCGTGACGGCAGCCTGATATGCACCGGAAAGGGCAACGAAGACTGGAACTATTCCGCGCCTCACGGAGCCGGCAGACTGATGTCGCGTTCACAGGCGAAGGAGAGTTTCACGGTATCGGAGTACAAGAAGCAGATGAGCGGGATATACACCACCTCGGTAAATGCGCAGACTCTGGACGAATGCCCGATGGCGTACAAGAGTATGGAGGACATATTGAGCAATATATGCGACACAGTAGAAGTAGAAGAAATAATAAAGCCGATATACAATTTCAAGGCAGGGGAGGAATGAGAGAAAATGGAGAAATTCGTGCCATATGATAAGATGAGCAAGAAAGAGAAGAAGAAACTGGACACAGAGAAGCGTGGAGACTGGCAGGGAGTAAATCCTGTAACGCGCGTAGAGGACAGCGACAAGAAGAAGTACAAGCGCAAGCCTAAGCACCCCGACCGTGAGGAATACTGAGGAACTGTCTTCACAAGATAAATCAACTTTTGAAGACAGGTTCTGATCATAGCTGCATGACCGCTCATGCAGCTATAATTATGCATACTGCCACGTTGACTTTGTAGGATAAAGTGTGTATAATGTAATACGAAAAAATGCGGAAGGGGGATCACAGGAATGGCAGAGGAGCTGCTAACGCTTGAGGAGCTATGCAAGGAGCTGTCCATATCCACAGCGACGGGACGCAACTGGCTGAAGCTGGGGAAGCTGACGGCATCGAAAGTAAGCGGCAGGCGGACGCTGTTCACACGGGAGTATGCAGAGGAGCTGAAAAGCCGCATACTCAGCGGAGAGAACGGGTCACTGAAGAGCCGGCGCAACAAGAAATACGTAACAGGCAGCAAGGTGTACTCAGCGTACGTGCCGGCGGGATCGCCAAACAGGGCAGCAGTTGAAGAGCTGCTTGTACTGATAGAAGCGAGAGGGATAGTACCGGACAGCGCACTGACGGCAGCACTTACAGCGGAGTGCGGAACACAGCTCATAGCGCAGAAGTGTGGGGTAGCCGGAGGGTACACTCCGATAGTGGAGGACATCATAACCGGACGGGAGTTAGCGGCGGTGCGTGAGGAAAATCCGGAGCTGTTCGCGGTGGAGTACACATACACGCCGCAGGAAGACACACTGGGACTTGTGTACATATCCCTGCGCAGCATAGGTGAGCGCAAGGCAGACGGAGCGTACTACACGCCCACAGCGGTAGTAAAGAAGCTGACGGAGCGCGTATTCAGCGGAGGAGCATCAGGGAAGGTACTTGACCCCTGCTGCGGAACTGGTAATTTTCTGATGCAGCTGCCGGAGGAGATACCGCCGGAGCAGATATACGGAAACGATACAGATGCGGCAGCGGTGAAGCTGGCGCGGCTGAACATGGCGCTGCGGTACGGGATAACGGACATGGGATTTCTGCGGACGCACATAACGGAGCGCGACTATCTGTCGGAGGATTTCACGGGCAAATGGGACTACATTATTGGAAATCCGCCGTGGGGATATGGATTTACGGCAGAGGAGAAGAGTGAGCTGCGCCGGAGGTATGGGACTGCGTCCGGTAGCACAGCCGAGTCCTACGACATATTCATAGAAAAGACGCTGGAACTGCTTGAAACTGGCGGAGAGCTGGCATACGTACTTCCGGAAGCGATACTGAATGTAAAGAGCCACACGGCAGTACGCAGTCTGTTGGTGAGCAAGAGCCGGCTGAAATATCTTGAGTATCTTGGCAACGCATTTGAAGGCGTAAGCTGTCCGTGTGTAATAATGGCAGCGCAGAGGGAGGACGGAGCATTTGACGGCACCGGACTGACAGTGCGTGACGGAAAGCGCGAATACCGGATAGAGGAGCCGCGCAGCGTAACGCCGGAGCTGTTCAGTTTCGGCACAGATGACAAGGAATACGTGATACTGCGGAAGCTGGAGACAGGGGGAGAGAGGGCATACCTGAAAGGGAATGCGGAATTTGCGCTGGGAATAGTAACAGGGAACAACAAGAGATACATTACCGGAAGCCGGACGGAGAGCAATGAGCCGGTGCTGAAGGGAGCAGATTTGAGCCGCTACCGTTACAAAGAGAGTGGAAATTACATAGAGTACCGACCTGAGCAGTTCCAGCAGACAGCGCCGGAGGAGTACTACCGTGCGCCGGAGAAGCTGCTGTACCGGTTCATCAGCAGCCAGCTGATATTTGCATACGATGACCGGCAGAGGTTATCGCTGAACAGCTGCAACATAATGATACCGCACATAGAAGGCATGGGGACGAAGTACATCATGGCGGTGCTGAATTCGCGGCCTGCGCAGTACTATTTCAGCCGGAGCTTCAATTCGGTGAAGGTACTGAGGTCGCACATAGAGCAGATACCGCTGCCGACCGCACCGGAGGGAAAGCAGGCGGAGTTGACGGCGATCGCGGACCTCCTTATCAGCGGGACGGATAACGCACCGGAGCTGTACGACAGTGCAGACAGGCTCATCGCGGAGCTATACGGACTGACGGCAGCGGAGTACGCATACATATATAATAGTATAGGGAGAAAGTAAAAAGTGAAGAAGAATGGGGACAAAAAACGAATTTCGTGAAAAAATCCCTTGACAAACGGAAAAGTATATGCTAAAATAGAATTGCCGCATGTGAACAGGCAGGAAAGATGTGTACGCACACGCCTGTTACAGCGAGTTTAAAGAAAAGGCAGGTGCCGCAAATGTACGCAGTTATTGAAACCGGCGGAAAGCAGTATCAGGTAAACGAAGGCGATATTATTTTCATCGAGAAGCTCGCAGTTGAGGCAGACGAGACAGTTACATTCGACAAGGTAGTAGCACTCGGCGCAGACAACGGACTCAAGATCGGAACACCTTATGTTGATGGTGCAGCAGTAAGCGCAAAGGTAATTAAGAACGGCAAGTCAAAGAAGATCACTGTTTTCACTTACAAGCCCAAGAAGGGTGAGAAGAGAAAGATGGGTCACAGACAGCCCTACACACAGGTAAAGATCGAATCGATCAAGGGTTGATCATGATCCGCGCAGAGTTTTATGAGTCCAACGGGCTCAAGAAGGGGTTCATGATCAGAGGGCACGCAGAGTTCGCAGACAGCGGACATGATATAGTCTGCGCGGCAGTATCAACAGCGGTGTCCATGGCGGCTAACATAATCACAGACGGCTTCAACATGGAAGCGAAGGTATCGGCAGTAGACGATGAGATAGATCTCAACGTAAAGTCGCCGGATTCGCATTCAGAAGCGGTACTGAACATATTGATAGCGCAGCTGAATATGATCCTTGAAGAATACCCTGGAACAATCAATATCACTATTTCGGAGGTGTAAGTATGTTAAAGATCAGTATACAGTTCTTCGCTCATAAGAAGGGTGTTGGTTCTACAAAGAATGGCCGTGACTCAGAATCCAAGAGACTTGGAGTAAAGAGAGCAGACGGACAGTACGTAGAGGCTGGCAACATTCTTGTACGTCAGAGAGGTACACACATTCATCCCGGTGAGGGCGTAGGTATCGGTTCTGATGATACATTATTCGCAACAGTAAGCGGAAGAGTAAAGTTTGAGCGTTACGGCCGTGACCGTAAGAAGGTTTCTGTTTATACAGAGCAGTAATGATCAAAAAAACATAAATCCCGAGCATACGCTTGGGATTTTTCTTTAGAAGATCAAGGAGGTCGGAAAATGTTCGTTGACCAGGCAAAAATCAAGATAAAAGCAGGAGACGGCGGCGACGGAGCCGTATCGTTCCACCGCGAAAAGTACGTAGCAGCCGGCGGTCCCGACGGAGGAGACGGCGGAAGAGGCGGCGATGTAGTATTTCAGGTCGATGACAATTTCTCGACACTGATCGATTTCAGATATAAGCGGAAGTACGTAGCGGAGCGTGGCCAGAACGGAGCAGCGCGCAACTGCACAGGCAAGAGTGCGCCGCCGCTGATAGTGAAGGTACCGCGCGGAACGCTGGTACGTGACGCAGCGACGGGAAGGATCATGGCGGATATGTCCACAGACGAGCCGAAGGTACTGGCTCGGGGAGGACAGGGCGGCAAGGGAAATGTACACTTTGCCACATCAACGCGGCAGATCCCGAAGTTTGCGAAGCCGGGCTATCCGGGTGAGGAGTTTGAAGTGACGCTGGAGCTGAAGCTGCTGGCGGACGTAGGACTCGTAGGCTTCCCGAACGTAGGAAAATCGACGCTTATATCGGTAGTAAGCGCAGCGAAGCCGAAGATAGCGAACTACCACTTCACGACGCTGACGCCGGTACTTGGCGTAGTAAGGACAGGAGAAGAGAAGTCATTTGTAATGGCGGACATTCCGGGACTTATCGAAGGCGCCGGTGACGGAGTAGGACTTGGCCATGAATTTCTGAGGCACGTAGAGCGCTGCCGTCTGATAGTGCACGTAGTGGACGTATCGGGCATAGAGGGACGCGATCCGAAGGAAGACTTTGAGATAATCAACGCAGAGCTTGCGAAGTTTGACGAAGATCTTGCGAAGCGTCCGCAGATAGTAGCAGCGAACAAAGCGGACATGGCGACAGAGGAGCAGATAGCGGAGTTCCGCAGCTATATAGAGGAGAAAGGGATACCCTTTTTCTGCATATCAGCCGCGACCACACAGGGAACGAATGAGCTGATAATGAAGGTAGCGGAGGTGCTTGACACACTGCCGCCGATAAAGGAATACGAACCGGAGCCGATACCGCAGGAAGAGCTTGACGAGATGGCAGGAGCCGGAAAGAAGTTTGAAATCACGGTCGAAGACGGGGTATACTACGTAGAAGCGCCGTGGATACAGCCGATAATGCGGACAGTAGATCCGGACGACTACTCATCGCTGCAATACTTCCAGCGAGTGCTTATCAACAGCGGAATAATAGCGAAGCTGGAGGAAATGGGCATCAACGAGGGAGACACAGTAGACCTTGAGGGCTTTGAGTTTGATTTTGTATATTAACTATGAACAGAGAATATTTAACAGAGCGTGAAGCAAACACATACAGTCCGCTGAGCTTAGCGTTTCTTGGGGACAGCGTGTACGATACACTGGTTCGTGAGCAGCTGCTGAGGCAGGCGAATATGCCGGTAGCGAAGCTGCACACAGCGAAGATACAGCTGGTATGTGCGGAGTATCAGTCGGCGGCATACGAAGTAATATCGGAGCAGCTGAATGAGAAGGAGCTTGCGGTACTTAAACGCGGGCGCAACGCGACGGGAAACACAGTGCCGAAGCACGCTGATGCAGCGCAGTACCGGAGAGCAACGGCAGTAGAGAGCCTGTTCGGATACCTGTTTCTTACGGGGCAGAACGACCGGATACGTGAGCTGTTTGAAGCGATAATGGCAATGGAAGCCGGAGCGGAAGGCAGTATGTCGGAGCGCAGGGCTGATGGAGAAAATAGCGGGGATGAATGAGACCCCGATGAAAACGATATAGATAAAACAAAAAACTGATTGATAGGAGTGTAAAAGCAATGTCAGGTCATTCAAAATGGAATAATATCAAGCGTAAGAAGGAAGCAACCGATGCAGCCAAGGGTAAGATATTTACCAAGATAGGCAGAGAGATCACGGTAGTCGTAAAGGAAGGCGGTCCTGATCCGAACAACAACAGCAAGCTGCGTGACCTTATAGCAAAGGCGAAGGCAAACAACGTGCCCAACGACAACATCGACAGGATCATCAAGAAGGCAGCAGGCGACGGAGACAAGAACAACTACGAGAACATCACCTACGAGGGATACGGACCCAACGGCGTAGCAGTAATTGTAGAGTGCCTTACAGACAACAGAAACAGAACAGCCGGTGAAGTACGTCATTATTTCGACAAATTCGGCGGAAATCTGGGAGCAATG
>CADBNS010000118.1 GCA_902796065.1 Ruminococcus flavefaciens | reverse complement strand
CGAAAGTAAACCGTCTGGGTGTGGCGCAGTTGGTAGCGCGCTACCTTGGGGTGGTAGAGGCCGTGGGTTCAAGTCCCGTCACTCAGACCATTGGTGATCAGCATTACCCCAGAAAGTCCGATGCAATCGCATCGGACTTTTTCGTTATTCTGACGAAGATATATAAGCAACTCCATGATATATATATATATATATTGCACAAAACCTTGACATTTTCGCGTCACAGTATTGACAAAGGTGCGCATATACTATATAATCAAAGTAACACCGAAATATCCGAAAGATGAGCATAATATAATGAAAGGGTGATCCTATGAGACGATCATTATCAAGATCCGCTGCACTGATACTCTCAGGCAGCATTCTGGCAGTTTCAATGCCGGCAGCAAGTCTCCTTTCTTCCTCAGCGGAAGCAGCATCTCCAAGCGTGACGATTACAGTTTATGACGCAGATACAGGCAAGCTATTCACTGAAACAGACCTTGATTTCTCAATAATCGGCAGCAAGCCGGTACCAAAGGGTCTGGAGGGTATGGTCGGCGGAGCTATCCTTCTTGGCGGTTGGAACACAGCTGACGCCAATCCATATACACTGACAGATATAGGTCTGACCGATCCCGAAAGCTGGAATTTCCACATTCAGGGCGTAATGAAAAACGGAGACTCATTCTCTTATAACATCGATGAGAGCAAGTCGAAGCAGCAATTCAGCTTTGCAGACGGCTCAGAGCAGAATGCGGACATCTACATAAAAAGGAGCTACTGGTCTCAGCCTGCAACTGAGCCTGTAACTACCGCGAAAAAGCACAATCTTGGCGATGTCAACGGAGATGACAGCTTCGGTATCGCAGATGCAGTGCTGTTCCAGAGGTGGCTGCTGTCGGTACCGGACACTGAGCTTCCGGACTGGGAAGCAGCTGACATGAACTGCGACAAAAGACTGGACATTTTCGACTTCTGCATTATGAAGGAGGAGCTTATAAAGTGCCTGCCTGCTGTAAATGAGCCGATTGTCAAGGGTACAAAGCAACTCACAATGAATGACGTTATTAGTCTGTCCGCAAAGGGCGATGAGCTGACATGGTCCGACTTCGCGGACTACAAGAGCACAGACATCGGCTCCGGTATCTACATTGAAAAATACGATCTTGAGGACGATTTCACGCTGCTCGTCGGCGGGCTTCCCGAACGTGCTCCCGACTTCATATCCCTTTTCCACCACGGCAAGGATAAGGAAGCTATCGACATAAGAAACAATGATATTCAGAAGTATCTTGATTCTGAACTGCTTGCAGATGCAGCTGCTATGGATCCGGATACCACGTCAATAAAAGTATCACTTGATCCCGAAGGAAAGGCAGTAAGGCTTTACAATGAGCAAAATCAGGAGCTTATCAGTATGCTTAAACAGTTAACAATTATTGAGCGCTCCGACTGGTACATGGCAGCCTCATCACTGACCACGACCTTCACACTTACTGATAAGTCAGATAGGACCGTTGAATTCGGACTTCTCGGAAAAGAAGTAATAATTGACGGCAGAGGCTATACCTGCAATGAGAAGATATACGATAATCTCCGCAGCTTTGCGCATGAAGTTCTGTCCACAAATCCGACTGTAAATGAATTTGCAAATCCGCTGGCATTTGATTCTTTCCAGAAGGCTGAGTGCAGAGTAATGAACTACGATGAGACCCGCTGGATACTTGAGGAGAATCCGTCCCAGCTGCGTAACGACTATAAGCTCATGTACAGCAGGATAAAAGCAGACGGCTATATCCCGACCATAAATGTTGACGCGGAAAAAGTTGACACCGCACCTGTACCGGTATCAAGGATCATACTCTTCCCCGGCGGCAATCACGAGGACATCGGCGTTGGATACTATGTGAAATATAACGGCAAGATGTACAACGTAGTTTACTACTACGCTGATACAGCCAAATCAAGCGAAAGCACAGACATCACCGCCTACCTCAGTCAACTCAGCGGCAAGCGCTCCGATAAGATCGCAAAGATCGGCAGCTACGACGTGAGCTTCACCCTCAGCAATGAGCAGATCTCAGCAAACGCTTTCGTTGACGACACTCATTACTTCAACATCAATACTAATGCATCAGAAAAAGAGCTTACTGCATTCATTGAGGCACTCTCTTTCGGTAAAAGCTCCTTTGAAAAGAAGCTGATGACACCTGATGATGTGATACGTCTTTCAAAGAAAGGCGATGAGATAAGGATTACCGACTTCGCTGAATTCGAGTATCTTGCGGACTTCTGCACACCGGACAAGCTGGCATATGCAGTAGACGGAACTACATTCGTCGTCATGGTCGATGCAGCTGAGCCAGGAGTTACACCACAGCACTTCACTATGTTCTCGGCTGTTGACTCTTACGGTGAGACAGTTGACGTAATGAAGGAAGACATGGAGAGTTTCTTTGCAGATCCGTGGTTCAAGGTTTACTGATAATAGCGCATACAAAGCAAAACAGAGCCATTACGGCTCTGTTTTTTATTATGATTTTCGCGATAATCCATTTGTTTACAGGTATATTATACCTCTGCCGGATTACGCTTCCGTTTCGATTTCATTACAGATCTGTCATTTTACGATAAAAACCGTAAAATAGCCTGTATCACCGTCCACCTGAGCGCCGCTTAACAGCCGCTCCGTTGGAAGTCCGCAGTTTTCCGCGATATAAGTGCGTTCAGCCAGACCTTTGCTTCGCAGGAGCTGCAACAGCTCACTGGAATGGCGTCCGGACTTCATCACGACCTTAGTACCACTGCGTTCCAGCAGCTCCGACAGATCAGGACTGCTGTACGGTATGACGGTCAGCACCTCATCACCCGATACAAGCGGAGCTCCGCACAATGCTGACACAGCGCAGAAGCTGGTCACACCGGGTACGTACTCCGCAGCATATCCGACAGCAGCGACTCGTTCCGCGATATACGAAAAAGTGGAATACACACCTGTATCGCCGAGGTTGATAAGTGCCGTATCACCTCTTGCCAGTTCATCGCAGAGAAATGCAGCAATGCGGTCATAGTTGGCGCATACCAGCTCTTTGTCGGAGCTCATAGGGAAATCGAGGTACACGATGCGCTTACCGGAGAGATCCGCAGCCTGTTCCGCGATGGACAGCGCCAGTGTATTCTCCCCCATAGTCCGCGGAACTGCAATAGTTCCGCATTTTTCAAGAATCCGTACAGCCTTGACCGTTATCAGCTCCGGATCACCCGGACCCACGCTGACTCCATAGAGTACACCAGCCATCAGCCGTTATGCTCCATGAGTTTCATAGAGAAGCTGATGAGCTGCTCCATTGTCAGCTGCTCGATACGTGCAGCCTCAGGCAGTCCCATCTCAGTGAGTACAGAGTAGACTGTCTGCTTATCCGCACCCATAAGTGAAGCCACAGAATTAGCCATAGTCTTCCGGCGCTGTGAGAATCCTGCTTTGACCACGCGGAAGAAGAACTTCTCCTGTTCCGCGGAGAGCTGATGCTCCTTGTTGAGGTCGATGCGTATAACGGCGGAATCCACATTAGGTGCAGGCATGAAGCTGCCCCGTGATACGCCGAACAGCTGCCTGACAGTGCCGTAGTAGTTAACGCCCACGGTTATCGCGCCGCAGTCCCTTGTGCCGACCTTTGCGCACAGCCTTTGCGCAGCCTCCTTCTGTACCATTACCGTTATGGAGTCGATAGGCAGGCGGCTTTCAAGGAGCAGCATAATTACCGGCGAAGTGATATAGTACGGCAGATTGGCACATACCGCACAGCGCAGTCCGCTGAACTCCCTTTCGATTATCCCATGAAGGTCAGCTTTCATAACGTCCTCGTTGTAGATCTTCACGTTATCGAAGTCAGCGAGGGTCTCGTCCAGTATCGGCAGCAGACGGGAATCTATTTCCACAGCTGCAACTCTATCGGCACGCATAGCCAGTTCTTTGGTGAGTACGCCGATACCGGTACCGATCTCCAGCACACCATAGCCTTCCTTTGCATTGCCGTATTCAGCGATCTTAGGGCAAATATCAGGATTGATAATAAAATTCTGACCCAGACCCTTTGAGAAGTTGAAACCGTGACGCGACAGTATATCGCGGACTGTTCCTATATTAGTAAGATTCATCAGTTACTCTCCCCGACCTTATGACGCTGTTTTTCTGAGAATTCCTTCTGTTTAGCGTCGTTAAGTTTATTCATATCGTTGACAAGGTAGTCAGCGGAACGGTAGGCGTGTTGAAAATCTGTATCGCTGAAATAGAATTTCAGGTCAACGAATTCACCGTCGATGATAATATCCATACCGCTTATCTGTCTGCCGACATACTTTTTACGTGCGTAATCTATGTACTGGTCTATCTCTTTAGTTGACATTTCGCCGCCGATAACATTAATCTTCATACTTGCCTCCAATTCTTTTTATAACTGCCTCAGCACAGCGCATACCGTCCACAGCTGCCGAGACTATACCGCCTGCATAGCCTGCACCCTCACCGCATGGGAACAGTCCCTCAAGGGAAACAGACTGCAGGTCTTCATTTCTGTTTATCCTTACCGGAGAGCTGCTCCGGCTTTCGATGCCGGTAAGCACGGCATCGCGGTCATCGAATCCGGGTATCTTCTTACCCATTTCCGGAATTCCAAGTCTCAGGGACTGGCACACGAAGTCCGGAAGGTAATCATCGGGCGAAGCAAAGCGGACTGCCGGACGGTATGAAGGGCTGACCCTGCCGAATCCGTCAGAGACCCTGCCCTCAGCGAAATCGCCGTAGCACACTGACGGAGCACAGTAGTCCCCACCTCCGGCGCGGAAAGCCTTTTCCTCCAGACTGCGCTGGAAATACATACCTGCAAGCGGATGGTCACTGCCATAGTCAGAGGTATCGATATTCACCAGCAGCGCACTGTTGGAGTTCTCCGCATCACGGGCAAAGCAGCTCATACCATTCACGGCGAGCCTTCCGTCCTCTGAGGAAGCAGCCACCACATGACCTCCCGGGCACATACAGAATGTGTACAGCGTCCTGCCGTTCGGGAGATGTACCACCAGCTTGTAATCGGCAGCTTTCAGTGCAGGGTGTCCTGCGAATCTGCCGTACATTGCCTTGTCAATGTCCTCGCGCCTGTGTTCGATACGAACTCCCACTGCGAAATTCTTCTGCGTGAGGGTAACTTTCTTATTGTACAGCAGCTCAAACACATCACGGGCACTGTGACCGGAAGCAAGGATAAGGTTATCCGCCGGAATACTGTGAGTTCCGCCGCAGTCTGAGTACTCCACGGAACTCAGACTGCCTCCGGAGCATTCAAATCCGCTGAACTTAGCGCCGAACCGCACTTCACCGCCCAGCTCAATGACCCTTCTGCGCAGATTCTTCACCGTATCTCTCAGTCTGTCAGTACCGATATGTGGTTTTGCAAGATAGAGTATCTCATCGGGAGCGCCGAACTCCACCAGCTTTTCAAACACCCAGCGTATGCGCTTATCCTTGATGCCGGTAGTCAGCTTACCATCGGAAAAGGTACCTGCACCGCCCTCGCCGAACTGAACATTGCATTCCGTATCCAGTTTTCCGCCGGACTGGAATCGCTCCACAGCCTCAACGCGGCTGTCCACGTCCAGACCGCGTTCCAGAACTACGGGTCTTGCACCCGCCATTGCCAGCACCAGAGCTGCAAACATACCAGCGGGACCGAATCCGACAATGACCGGACGCATCTCAGCAGGCTCCACACGGGGAATAGTATAGCTGAACTTCTCCACCGGAACAGCGCCTTTAACCGTCCGCAGCAGCTTCTGTTCGCCTTTTGCAGCGACATCGACTGAAATGATGAAGTGTACATCGGACTTCTTTCGTGCATCGACGGAGCGCTTCGACAGCTTCACGCTTTTTATCGCGCTGTCAGGTATTCTCAGCTGACGGACGCACAATTCACGGAGCTTCGTGAAATCGAAGTCCAGTGGCACACTGATATTATTTATCCTTATCATCGTTCTCCGCCTTTCAAAGATTCCGCGCAGCTTCTGCCGGCAAGCATTCCGGAAGACCACGCCCATTGCAGGTTATAGCCTCCGCAGTCGCCGGCAACGTCAAGTATCTCACCGCACAGGAACAGTCCCCTGTGGAGCTTTGATTCCAGCCTGCTGTTAACGCAATCGCCGTGTATCCCACCGCAGGTGACCTGAGCATTCTGCCAGCCTGCACAGCCTGTCACAGGAAATGACAGGTTCTTTACAAGTGCAGCCACAGCACATATATCACGGGACGCAATGCTTCCGACTGCGGTATCAAGGGGTATACCCGCATTTTTCACGATATACACCGCCAGATTCCGGACGAACATACCGGTAAGCAGTTCTTCTGCCGAGCGTTCCCGACGGCTTTTTTTTATACTGAACAGATGGTCAGTAAGCTCCTTTTCGGACATATCAGGTGCAAGGTCAGCCGCAAGTGTCAGCTTTCCCTCGTACTGCTGAAACAGGTACGCCAGATTGAACACACAGATACCGGAGATATTATTATCATTGAACTGTATCTCTCCCTTTTCTGTCCGGAGCACCTTGCCACCGGATACCGCGCTGACAGTACCCTTTACTCTGACTCCCTTCAGTCCTTTGAGCCTGTCAGGTTCAGTTCTCAGCGGAGCAACTGCCGGACACACCTTAGCTGTCCTGTAGCCCATATTCTTGAGGATACGCATCATACTTCCGTCCGTACCAAAGGAGGGACCTGCATAACCGCCGGCTGCAACGATGACTTTGCGGCACTCCACTGTATCATCTCCGCATTCCAGTACGAATCCCCTGCCAGATGACCTGATACCGGTCACCTGACAGTCACACAGCTCAGTTACTCCGAGCTCTCCGGCGTAGCTGCGCAGGGCACTGAGTATGGTAGTACTGCTGTTACTTCGGGGATAGACTCCGCCGCTTCTGCCCTCACTGCCGGTTACGCAGAGTACGCCCAGCTTATCGGTAAAGAAAGCTCTGTAGTCCGGCTCACTGCCGATAACAGCCATAGCATCAACAGAACCGTGATAGTTTCTGCTGCTCAGTGAAATATTGCTTATATTGCATTTGCCGTTACCGGCAGCAAGAATCTTTTTTCCGGTGCGCGGCAGGCGTTCGATGACAGTAACATCAGCCTGCGGACAAGTTTCCTTTGCAGTTATCGCAGCAGCAAGACCGGAAGCTCCGCCGCCAATTACCGCTATATCAGTTTTCACGATCTCACTCCTTTATTCCGGAACAATGTCCATTATGACTACTTCCGGACGGTTATTGAACCTGACCGGTGCCGGTGAAGCGCCTATGCCGGAGGTAATGAACATAGCTCCTCCGTCATAGCTGAACCAGCCCTTATCGTAAATAGTCCCGATACCCGACAATCGTGGGAACCACGCTCCGCTGGCATTATCATACACCGGACCGATGAACGGCAGTCTGAACATACCGCCGTGAGTATCCGCGCACAGCGTAATATCCGCGCCGAACTCAGCGAACTTATCGTAGTTCGGGATATGTGCCATGAGAATATCGCAGCCGCTGCTGACAGAAAACTCACCGGACAGGTCGAAGGTATCTGAGTAGTACGCATTATCGATACCCATTATCCGGAGCACATTGCCGTTTAAGTCGATAGTTTCGCATTTATAGTCCATAACATGAACACCGGCAGCAGACAGCGCATCAAGGTATTCCTGATCGTTGTCATGCTCACCGGGGACGAAGTACACCGGATAGCCGTCCCTGACCAGATCGGTCATCATCTCCACGGGAATATCAATGAGCTCCTGCGGGCTGCCGAAGGTGTACATATCGCCGAGTATAAAGATAATATCCGGCTCTTCCTTTTCAGTGCATTCGAGGACAGCCTGACCTGATATGCCATATCTCATAGCATGGAGGTCGCTTATCACCGCCGCTTTTACAGGTGAGACAATGGAGTCCGACTTGTATTCGGTATGAGTAGTTTTCAGCGTGAAGTTATTGTAATACCACACCACCAGCAGCAGTATCAACCACAGCAGCGGTTTCTTCCTACGCTTCTTTTTTACTGGTTTATCGTCAGTTTTTTTCTTAGCCAATTGTGCCTCCGTTATTACCTACTATATGCACATCGAGCTGACTGAAAGGTATTACGATATTATTCTCATCGAATACTCTTTTAACGTCCTCAAAGAGGTCATAGCGTGTGTTTATATAGTCGTCATTATTAACCCACACGAACACATCAACAGCCACAGAGCTGTCCTTGTGACCGCTCATGCGGACAATAGGTGCAGGGTCATTAAGAATAGCCTTATTCTCAGCAATAACACCTTTTATAAGTTCACAGGCTTTATTGAAGTCAGCAGAATATGCGATATTGAACGTAAGCTCCACTCTTCGGGTGGGACTTGCGGTATAGTTGATTATTTTTGCGTCAGAAACCTTACCGTTAGGAATGTACACGGTCTTGCTGTCGAATGTAAGCATTTTGGTATACAGAATGCTGATAGCCTGCACTTTACCCACAGTACCGTCCAGCTCGATAGTATCACCGGCTGAAAATGGCTTGGAGAAGAGGATAATGAAACCTCCGCACAGGTTGGAAAGGCAGTTCTGGAGTGCAAGGCTGACCGCAAGGCCGGCTGCACCGAATATGGTGATGATGGACGACATCGGCACCTTCAGCACAGACAGCGCCATTATCAGAACTATGATATACAGCAGTATCCTTACGACTGACACAAGGAATCCGGCAGCCGCCTTGTCGAGGCGGGAGCGCCGCAGGGTACGTGCGAACATTTTAGCGATGAGCCGTGATACAAGAATACCGGCAGCAAGAATCACAAGAGCCAGCAGTATCACAGGTACAGCATTTCTGAAATACCGCGCAGCACCGGTAAAAAATCCGGAAGCGCGCTCGACCTGTTCCTGCAGCATATCAGCCGCAGTGGTGATGGTCTCCGGAGTAGTAGTAACTGACGTTGAAGTTTCCAACGTGTATCAGCTCCTTCATCAGAATATATATAATTTATTATATCAAAATATGAGCAAATAGTCAACCACTGCAGCAAAATAATGCCCCGAAGCAGTTCAACACAACTACTCCGGGGCAGAACTTGTATATCATTCGCCGAATGATGAAATCACCTTTATGTTTCCGACGATATGGCTGTTGAACTCATCAAGCTCCTCAGCCGGAACCCATAGTTCCTGATGATAGCTGCTGCCTACAGTATGCACCTCAAACCGTGAGCAGTACTCATCATCGACCTCAAACTGTGTAACATATCCTTTGTGGTCGGAGTTATCCCTGACGTTCCAGCGCACAGCTATCTCATGAGCATATTTCTCATTGAGTACGGGATAGAAAATGGGCTGTTCCGGCAATCTTGGAGGAAAAGCGTTGTATCCGCTCTGCGCGATCAGTTCCAGCTCCGCAGTACCAACAGGTCTGTACAGTATCATTGTATTTTCACCTCATATCATTCGATCCGTATGTCAAAAATCGCCGTACCGATACCCGTACACAGCACGAACTCACCGGAATCAGGAATATTAGCCGGAAGGGGTATATGATACTCGGAATAGTCCTCATAGCTGTTGCTTGCAGCGATAGTAATATCCGCCTCATGTGGACCTATCCTGAGCTTTAGGTCCCGGTTATCCAGCAGGCATGAGGCAGTAATGCAGATGCTCTTTTTACCGCGGAATGAAGTGCCGCCGTAGCCGGAGTAACCGCTCCAGGTATTGCAGTAGAGATAGTGTCTGCGGAGTTTTTCCGACCAGCAGATACGTATTCCGCCGGCGCGGTCGAAGCTGTCCGCAGGAAAAGCGGTACCGCGGTCACTGATGGAGCTGCCGCTGACGAACAATTCAGCTCTCAGTGGCAGTTCAGCCGATGAGCCGCCTGCCATGAACACATAAGTCCCCTGCTCCGTTATCATTCTGCCGCAGCGCACATCGTATATCTGAAGAATATGCTCAGGAATAGCGATGCGGACAGATTTCTCCCCGCCTGCGCAGAGGTGTACTCTCTTAAAGCCGCACAGTTTTTTAATCGGCCGTGTAACAGCAGAATCCGGAACAGTAAAGTACAGCTGCACGACCTCATCAGCATCTATGCCGGAATTATTGCGCACCGTCACATCAGCGTGACGCTCCTGCACAGACAGGGACACATACTCAATATCCGCATAGGACAGACCATAGCCGAAGGGATAAAGTGGATCTCCGCGGAAGTACATATAGGTCACGCCATTTTTTTCAATATCATAGTCGGTAATATCCGGCAGTTCCAGCTCCGAACGGTACCAGGTCATGGCAAGTCTGCCAGCCGGCACATTTTCGCCTTTGACGGTCTTTGCCAGCGCAGTACCAAGATACGGACCTGCATGGCTTGAATAGATAATACCCGGAACTCTCTCCTGCTCATCGCAGATACTGTACGGGTAGCTGGAGATAAGCGCCATAACAGTGCGCGGATTATTCGCAAGAATTACGTCAAGGAGCTGAGTATGTCTGCCGGTGATAAGAGAAAGAGTCTTTCTGTCGTAAGCCTCTCTTGCGACCTGCATTGGATGATTTCCGGTGCAGTAGATGACCTGACCGCATTCCGCAGCTATCTCAGCTGCACGGTCAGTACCCCTGCTCAGCACCTCGATACCGAACAGTACATCGGAGCTGACAGTACGGCTTTCCGTATACCACACCCTGCCCTCATCGTTGACAGTCAGACGCTTATGCCAGAGGTACTCCTCAATAATGAAGCTGTCCCTGTACGGGAACAGATTCAGAGTCTCGGTAGTGAACCAGTCCATGATGTAGTCGTTATGCAGTGTCAGTCCGCCGATCTCAGTTCTCACGTACTTCTGATACTTCACTGAGAACAGATCAACCCAGTTATCGCCCCAGTCTCTCAGCTCGAACTTTTCAGCGTCAGTCACAGAATCCGCATCAGCGATAACTGAGCCGTCCTCCTTTGCAGAGAGATACTTTCCGTTGGGAGCTTTTACCGCAACTATATCCCACAGTCTGTCGGAAACAATATCATTATCCGGAAAGATGCGTCGGAAGCCCTCAGCAGGAGGGATACTCTCCCGCCAGATGCCGCAGTACCAGTCCTTCATATTGCAGTCGCACAGCGGACCAATTACCGCTATACTTCCAGTCGGCTCACTCATGGGCAGAATACCGTCATTTTTCAGCAGCACCATCTGTTCCTCGGCAGCTCTCAGGCTCACCTTCCGGGACTCCGGCGTATCAACCGAATCCATATCAATATCATCGAAGGGACTGCCGTCTATCTGTCCCAGTCTGAGACGGGCATAGAGAACATTCTTCACAGCGCGGTCGATGTCTGCCTCTGACAGCTTTCCGGATTCCAGAGCGCTGAGTGCAGCCGTTCTGACCAGTTCATGATTATCCGTCATAATATCACAGCCGGAGCGTATCGCCTCAGTGAGAGTATCTCCGTGGTTATCGCAGTAGCCATGCTCGGTGACATTCATGGAGAAACCCATACCGTCGGTGACTGCGAACCACAGTCCCCACTTGTCCTTGAGAATATCCTGCACATCGCAGTTGCAAAGTCCTGGGACACCATTGACCGAATTATAGCAGGTCATTACACTTCGCGCCTTACCGTGGACAATGGCATTTCTGAAAGCAGCAAGGTAGTACTCATGCTTAAGACGGGGCGGAACATAGGAATCGCTTTTCAGCCTGTCGTCCTCATTATTATTGGCGTAGAAGTGCTTCAAAGACGGGATAGTGAGCATATACTCCTCATCATCTCCGGCAAGTCCGCGGGTATAGGCGGCGGTCATCTCACCGGCGAGGCATACGTCCTCACCGTAAGCCTCCTCAGTGCGTCCCCAGCGCGGATCGCGCTCCAAATCCACAGTCGGGCCCCACATACACAGCTCACCGGTACCGCCGCAGTTGTAGTAAGCGCGCGCCTCGGTACCGGCAACAGCACCGATAGTCTCCATCAGCTCAGTATCGAAAGTACCGGCAAGACCGATAGGCTGAGGGAAAACGGTCGAGTACCTGTCGTCATACCTGCTGACGAATCCGCGGGCGATCTCAGTACCGATGTGAAACTCCTCCATACCAAGCCGCGGAACGGGGTGCTGAAATGTACTGAGCAGACCTGTTTTTTCCTCAAGTGTCAGCTCAGCCGCAAGCTCTTCAGCTCTTGTTCTGAATCTGTCATTATGTCTATCCATAAAAAACTCCAATCATACCGGACTGCCTAAATCCGGTGCCTTTTATACTATTATATCATACCGGCGGAGAAAGTCAATATTATTAAATATTGTATCATGAAAAAAAACATGGTATAATTTCATTAATAATGCACCAAATCGCCGCCTTAAATTGTTCTATTAATGAAAGGAGGTATTTATCATGAATGATGAGACGAATATTGCGCTGTATGCATTCCGCACATTCGGAGATACGGTGCTTCGTGCGGCATACGCCTGCTGCGGCAGCTATCATGAAGCAGAGGACATAACGCAGGAAGTATTCCTTACTCTCCACGGACAGCCCCGTACATTCAGCAGTGATGAACACCTTAAAGCCTGGCTTCTGCGCTGTACCATCAACAGATGCCGCAACTATATCAAAAGCGGCAGAGTAAGGCTGAGCACTTTCCTCGAAGGAGCAGATGAGCTCCCCGACAACAGCAGTGACAGGCAGGATACGGAGATAAGGGAAAAAGTTGCCGGACTTCCGGAGAAATACCGCAGTGTGATACACCTTTACTACTACGAGGGCTACAATATACGTGAGATAGCAGAGATGAATGAAATGAGCGAAAATACAGTGAGCTCACTTCTCCGCCGCGGACGGCAGAAGCTGAAACTGGAACTGGAAAAGGAGGATAAGCTATGAAGCATGAGGACTACAAAAAGGCTATGGACGGGATAAAGTGCAGTGATGGTTTCCGCAGGGAAATGGAACAGAAGCTTACGGAAGAAGCTCCGGCTGAGCAGTTTGCAGATACAGTATCGGAGCTTGAACACGTTCCGGGAATAGCCATGAAGCGCATTGCAGCTACAGCAGCGGCATTCATTATCATCGGAACGGCAGGCGGAGCATTATACCACGCAGCAAAACAGCTGCCCACAGATAACCCGACTCAGAACGTTACCGGAGCATCAGATGCAGAAGTACCGGAGTCTCCCACGCACAGCATCACAGCAGCGGAAGGCATGGTACCGTTTTTAGACATTATCCAGGATAAATTCGAGATCATCGTTTCTGAGAATGATTCAGTGCAGTTTTACACAGCTGAGGGCAAAGAGCAGAAAATGATACTCTCCCGCCTGATGGAGCTGCCGTGGGAGAATACCGTGGACTACGTTTCAACTATGAGCCGAAATAGAAGCGTGGACATACGCATTGACGAAAAACACCTGATGACTATATACTTTGACGGGTTAGGTCAATACAGCTATATGGACTCCAACGGCAATCTCATAAACAAATACTACTCATTCTCCGCCGAAGATTATGGAAAGCTGAGGTTACTTGTAGACGAGTTCTACGGAGGCGATAAAACTGCGACTGAAATGGCTCACAATATGATAGACGATTATCTCAGCGACAGCTGCAAGTCCGGCAGATGGGAAGAAAGCGGCTCACAGATCGCTCATGGAGTGGAGTTCGATATAGACAGTCTTGCTCCGCTCAGGGAAGTAATGAAGAGTTACCAATGGGATAATGCTGACCCGTCAGAATTCAACTGGTCAGAGCCGTTCTGCACTATCGGCGGACTGATGATAGACAGCAACGGGATAATAATGGACAACGAACTGACATACGCAGCCGTAACTCCGCCGGAGCAGAACGCTACATCCGGCTCTGTAATACAAGCAGCAATAAGGAACATGATCGATGAGGACGAAATCGCAAACGCCCAGTTCGTACTGATAAACATAACAGAAGCCTTCAATACACTGACCATGCCTGTATCTTATTCATTCAGCTATGATCCGGAAACAGGTATGCTTGGAAATACCGGCAGGTACAGCGTAATGCGCTCCGGCAAAGGCACTCTTTTCATTGATAACCAGAGCGGACGGGAATACATGACAGTTACCGATATGGACCATTGCTACAGTACCCGTCCGGAGGGCAACACTATTGAAATGGTGTCCGACGGAGAACTATACGCATTCATCGACCACTACACCGGTGATATGCCGCCGATGACCGGCTATCAGGACACAAACGGCGATCCGGCAATATATTTTCATGGCAGCAGATTCTACAACACTCCTCAGATGTTCTACAGTCAGCTGAAAGAGCAGGTGCTTGCGAAGCTGGAACAGCTGCACGAATTTCCGGACAAAGTGGAGCAGATAACAACAGTCACACCGGACTGTATCGGCGTCAACCTCGGACATATTACCATTGATTGGCGCGGAGATACCGGTACTCAGCTCAGCATGACCATCGGCTTCGACAAATACGGCATCATGACCAACTGCACCTATACAGCCAAAGAGCCGGATTCTGAGCCGGAGGTGATCTACGATCTCCAGCTGCTGAACGACAGCGGACTTCCGGTCATATCGGAATACGACGGACAGTATAAAGGAATGGACTCCCCTGACTTCACCATGCCGAATTTCACAGAAGAACAGCAGCGTTGCATGAAATATCCCATGGAAAGCAGATTAGAAAGATAACAAAAAAGGCAGACTGTACAGTCTGCCTTTACTAATTATTTAAGAACCTGTCCACATAGGGTGAATGTACGGATTTTCAGGCATAATTTTGTCGGTGACAAGGCAAAAATCCGCCGACGGG
>CADBNS010000117.1 GCA_902796065.1 Ruminococcus flavefaciens | reverse complement strand
TTATATATCAAGCACATCCTTATTAGCAAAGTTTGTGAACGCTTTTTACCCCAATGATATTTCTTCTTTAATAAACGAGATTGCTTCTAAGCTTGAAACTAATAATGATGGAACGATTAAACGTCAACAATACGGGAAAACAATCCAAATCAATAAAGACTCAAAAATAGTATATTTAATGGCGTTTACTGATCGTGATAAAAACAATCAACCAGATGATTTTTATATTAAAGCGATTAGAGGATTCCTGAAAGAAATATCAAATTCCAATCATGGAAGAACTGTTTCTATTCCACTTTTTGGTAGCAATAACTCATTGAGCAACTCGGGATTTGAAAACAATGCTGTTGCCTTGGAAAGTATTGTAACAATGATTAAGCTTTTTGAAATAGAAAATCAGCGTTCTGAGCTGAAAATTCAAATTGTTGTTCTTCCAGAGGCTAGATCTGAAATAATCGACACAATTGCTAGGCTTTCAAAGTAATATATAAAATAGAAGGATAATGGCTCTGACTGCTCGGATTTGTTCCCAGTTACTACATAAGGTCGCGTGCTTTTAGTAAGTCAAAGCGCACTGTATCTCCGAGAGACACTGGACTTGTTCCCAAGAACGGCGAAAAACCGCTGGACTTATCTTGCGCCATTTCTACATAAGAGAAAAAGTGCCGAATTTTCGGCACTTTTCTTATGCTCTTTATTTTTTTCGTGACATCAAAACTACGCACTCAACGTGCCGTGTCCTTGGAAACAGATCAGCCCCGCAGACTCTATTTGTGGTATACCCATGATCAGCGAGCCACTTAGCATCACGCGCGGCGGTAGCTGGGTTACATGAGATCATGACAATCCTATCGGGAGCGGCATTAACGACAGCGGACAGGGACTCCACTGAGCATCCCTTACGCGGGGGGTCGAGGACGATGACATCAGCGGAGGAGCCGTTACGGTACAAGGAATCGAAGATTTTGCCGGCATCGCCGGAGAAGAACTGAGCGTTGGAGATATTATTAGCGGCGGCATTGTGCATAGCGTTTTCGACAGCATCGGGAACGATCTCGATACCGATGATATTTTTAGCGAACTTAGCCATAGAGAGGCCGATAGTACCGGCGCCGCAGTATAAGTCAGCGAGGGTTTCGGAACCGGAGAGCTGAGCGTACTCCAGGGCTTTAGAGTAGAGGCGTTCGGCCTGGAGGGTATTGACCTGATAGAAGGAGAGTGGAGAGATCTCGATAGTATTACCGCACATAGAATCGGAGATACTATCGCTGCCCCATAGGGTGATACACTTATTGCCGAGTATGACGTTCGTACGATCGGGATTGACATTCATGATAATACTATTAATGTCGGGGAAAAGGTTAGTGAGGCGGGAGCAGAGAGCAGATAGCTGTCGGGAAATATCCTTTCTGACGACTAAGCATACCATGATACATCCGGAGTGTGCACCTCTGCGGAGGTAGATATGGCGGATGATGCCGTTTCCGGAGGACTCATTATAGACGGAGAGTTTTTTCTCATTTATGTAGTCGAGAACAGTGGCGGAGATACGGCTGAAAATGTCAGGCTGAAGGGGACAGTCCGTAACAGGGATGACGCGGTGACTTCTCTGGGCGTAGAAACCGCACACAGCCTTACCGTCCACAGAAGCGACTGGGAACTGAGCCTTATTGCGGTAACGTGAAGTATCCTCAGCGGAGAGGAATGGATCGAAAACGGGATCGAGGCCGCCGATACGTCTGAAAGCGTCCTGAACAGCGGTATTTTTAGCGATACATTCAGCGTCGTAGGAGATATGTCGATATACGCAGCCCCCGCACTGTTTATAGACGGGGCAGTCCGGAGGAATGCGGTCTGGAGAAGGGGAGATGATACTATCGATTATACCGAAAGCGTACTTACTGAGCACCTTGACGATCTTTACGCTGAGGACATCGCCCACAGCGGAATCCGGCACGAACACAGCGATACCGTCGATATGACAGACGCCGCTGCCTTCGGAGGAGAGTCCGGTTATTTCGGCAGTATAGCATTTATTTTTTTCAAGCATTCTGAAACCTCCTTTTTCTTATCCATGAGCTGATCGAAGCGTTTGATATACTCATAGGGGTACTTGTAATTATGGATACGCTGGATCTTACCGTCGGGGTAAACCAGCTTGGTAGAAGCGGCACAGCCGGCGCCGAGGATAGTCTGTGTCTCGTCCATGATGAAGATATTGTAGCAGCTTTCGTATCCTTTTTTAGCGTAGCCGACGTTTTCGAGGTTATCCACGGTATTTTTCTGCCGGTACATATAGTAGGGGAGGTAGCCGTTGCTGATGAGGGAGCTGATACTGTAATCGACCATTTCAGCGGCGGGGTCAGCAGAGCGTCGGTTATTCTCGTCAGCGAAGAGAGCAGCGGAGCGTTTGATAGTGAGGGTATGGACAGTTATGCTTTCGGGGTCCAGTTCGATCATGCGGTCGAGGGTATGGCGGAAGCTGTCGGCGGATTCAGTAGGCAGACCGGCGATGAGGTCGGTATTGATATTATTGAAGCCGAGTTTTCTTGCCAGCATGAAAGCGCGAACAGCGTCCTCACCGGAGTGTTTTCTGCCGATAACACGGAGAACGTCATCATTGAGAGTCTGAGGGTTAACGGAGATGCGAGTAGCGCCGAGTTCCTTGATAACGCGGAGTTTTTCTTCGGTGATAGTATCTGGTCTGCCGGCCTCGAAGCTGTACTCTCTGACGTTATCAAGATCGAAGTTAAGCTGAACGCATTCCATGATAGATCGAATATCCTCAGCGGAGATAGAAGTAGGGGTACCGCCGCCGAAGTAGATAGTATCGATCTTAGTACCTGTTTCGCGGACGAGTTTTCCGGTGATCTCCAGTTCCCTGCAAAGGGCGCTGACGTATTCGGGCATAAGTTTAACAGCGGAGTCCATACTGTGGGACACGAAGGAGCAATAGCTGCACCGTGTAGGGCAGAAAGGGATAGAGACATACAGGCTGACGGCGCTGCTGTCGATGTGCTCCAGCAGAGGGAGCTGATTTTCGGCAGTAAGGTAAGCGAGGTCCAGCTTATCGCGGGAGAGTTCAAAGCGATCGGTGAGCATTTTTTCGATGGTAGGTCTGTCCAGACCCATCTGCATAAGCTCGATGACTTTTTTGACAGGGCGGATACCGGTCATCAGGCCCCATGGGGGAGTTATACCGGTTTTTGAGCAGAGCACATGGTAGATAAGGCGGCAAAGCTCATGTTCAGTGATATTTTTATCGGGAGAGCCGTTTATAATGGTTTCGTTATGAACGGTATCACCGTCGTCCATTTTAATATCGGTATACAGTTTAACAGCGTTATCGAGCTGCTGCAAGCCTGCGATGATGAAGCGATCGCCGGAGGCATCAGCAATATCATCTGAGAAGCTGAATCTTGCGGTATTGAAGAAGAGCTTGCAGGTAGCCTCGACCTCATATTTAAAAGAATTGCCGATTAAAATAACCGGCATTTTAGAATTATTATATATCATATTATCCTCTGAAACGTTTCATATATGGATTATTCTGTCTTTCGTAATCGAGCGTAGTGGACTCGTTATGACCGGGGTAGACTTTGTAGTCGCCTGGCAGTTCACAGAGCTTCCCGAGGGACTGCATCATGAATTCGGTGTTTCCGCCGGGAAAATCCGTTCTTCCGACTGAGCAGCAGAAGAGGGTATCGCCGGAGAATATGACATCATCGCAGACATAGCACACACTGCCGTAGGAGTGGCCTGGGGTATGGAGGACGCGGAAGGTGCAGCTGCCGTCATTGATGAAGCAGTCGCCTCGAATGACGGTATAATCGGTAACGGGAACGAAAGGCATGATAGACATAGAAGAGTGCAGCGACTTAGCGGCACTTGAGAGCATCGGGGCATCATTTTCGTGGATATACACCTCCGCACCAGTAGCAGCGCGGACCTCCTCAACGCCGCCGATGTGGTCGAAGTGGCCATGAGTGAGGAGGATCTTAGACAGCCGGAGCTTTTTCATTTTGAGGTATTCCAGCAGCATACGGCTGCTGCCGCCAATATCGAAAACGACGCAGCGGCCGGGGTCAGTTTCGGCGATATAGCAGTTAGCGTGGAGCTCACCGAGCTGAAGGGTATGGATACGCATAAAGCAGACCTCCTTAAATAGCGGCTCTGTCGACAGAGATGACGCCCTTTATCTTGCGGAGCTTGTCGAAGAGGTTTTTGAGCTGTTCGGTACCGGAAATAACGATAGTACCCTCGAACAGGGCGTTACCGTTTTTCAGGAGTCTTGAAGACGAATGGATAATAGGGATACGAGCCTCCATGAGTACAGCAGAAATATCGTACATAAGTCCCATGCGGTTAGTAGCAGTGACCTCGATGCTGGTCTGCATCTGGGTATTGCTGTTATCGGACCACTGAATATCGCACCATCTTGCCAGTTCCTCGGGGTCATTGCGCTGGAGGGCGGCGCGGTAGTTAGAGCAGTTGGTGGTATGGACGGAGATGCCGTAGCCGCGGGTAATGAAGCCGACGATGTCGTCACCTGGGAGGGGGCTGCAGCAGTGGGCGAACTTAATGACCATATCGTCGATCTGATCGAGGATAATGCTGCTTCTTCCGGTATTTTTAGGCTTGATAGGCCTGATGGACTCCGGTTCCGGCTCAGAGCCGTAGAGCTTATCGTACTTATCCTTGAGGCGTGAGATGATCTTGGTAAGGGAGATACCGCCGTAGCCGATAGAAGCGTAGAAGTCGTCGAGGTTATTGCAGTTATGGCGGCGGAAGTCGTCCTGGAGGAAGTCAGAATAGTCAGCCTCAGGGAGGTTGATATGGTGGCGTTTGAACTCACGTTCGAGGGCAGCCTTACCCTCGGCGATATTTTCCTCACGGCGTTCTTTTTTGAACCATGAGCGTATTTTTGAGCGTGCCTCATTGGTCTGGACGATATTGAGCCAAGCTCTGTTAGGACCCTTATCAGCGTCCTTAGTGGTAAGGATCTCGCATATCTGACCGGTCTGGAGCTTGTAGTCAAGGGGGACGATCTTGCCGTCCACTTTAGCGCCGACGGTCTTGTGACCGATCTGAGTGTGGATACGGTAAGCGAAGTCGATGACAGTAGAGCCGACCGGGAGGCTAACGGAGAGGCCCTTTGGAGTCATAACGACAATATCTTCCGGGGCGAGATCGGTCTTGATGATACGGACGATCTCCTCGACGTCATCGGAGGTCTGCTGAGCCTCGATGACCTGTCTGACCCAGGCGAGGCGCTGTTCCATTTTATCCTCGCCGTGAATGCCCTCCTTGTATTTCCAGTGAGCCGCGATACCGTACTCAGCGGTCTCATGCATATCCCATGTACGGATCTGCACCTCGAATGGGATACCTTCTTTTCCGAGAACGGTGGTATGGAGGGACTGATACATATTTGACTTAGGGGTAGAGATATAGTCCTTGAATCTGTTGGGGAGGGGATTGAACATATCGTGGATAAGACCGAGAACGTTATAGCATTCGCCGATAGTGGTAACGATGATCCTGACGGCGTACTTGTCGTAGATCTCATCGATGCTTTTGTGGTTAATAAAAACCTTGCGGTAGATGCTGTAGATACTTTTAACGCGGCCGTCGATCTGTGGAGGTCTTGCGAACTCCTCGGTTTTGAAGCGCTGAGCGATACGTTCCTTGATAGTTTCGATGAAGGCCTCACGTTCTTCCTTTTTATTCTCGAGGATACCTTCGATTTCGGAGTAGGCATAGGGGTCGAGGTAATGGAAGGAGAGGTCCTGCAGCTCTTCTTTTATAGCCTGGATACCGAGGCGGTGAGCGATAGGAGCGTAGATATTCATAGTTTCGAGGGCGGTACTGCGCTGCTTGTCCAGAGGACGGTACTTGAGGGTACGCATATTATGGAGGCGGTCAGCGAGCTTGATTATCATGACGCGAATATCCTGAGACATAGCGAGGAGGATCTTGCGGATATTAACGGCCATTTCCTCTTCCTTGGTATTGGTAGGGATCTTGCTGAGTTTAGTTACACCGTCAACGAGATTAGCGACGTCCTGACCGAAGCGGCGTTTAAGGTCATCGAGGGTAGCATCGGTATCCTCAACAACATCGTGGAGGAGAGCGGCGCAGATGGTATCGGTATCCATGCCGAGTTCGAGGAGGATATAGGCAACAGCGAGGGGATGGATGATATAGTCCTGACCGGAGGAGCGTTTCTGACCCTTATGGGCTTCTGCGGCGAAGTCATAGGCAGAGATTATCTTAGAGAGATCGTACTGCTTATCGTCAGTGAGGATCTTCTGGACGATCATATCGATAGTGAAATTATCGTCATAATCGGGAATATCCTTCAGCAGCTCAGTAACATCGCAGCCGGTTTCGGGTATACGAATTTCAACTTCCTGATGAGGCGTATTAGAGACGCTCATGTTGTTAATATCATTTTCCATATCATATCCTCCTCAATAACTGTTATGTCTGTTTGCCTTAAGGCAACACCGCACAAAGACCGTTTTAAGTCTTTGTACTGAATCTGCTTTGATATTTTCCGTCATCTTGCACAGAAATCCCTTGACATACGTTAGTATGCCCGCGGTCTTTCTATACAATCTGACGAAAAATCTCACGTCGCATTTTCAGCACAATCTTTGCACGGTGTTGCCTTAAAAATATGCACTTAATGTCTTGCAGCGATGATACTGCTGCATTTTTCTCTGAGGGCAGCGAGTACGGGAGCTGAATCGAGGTCAGCTTTCTGCTGTACCCTTACACGTTTTATTCTCATATCCGCAGCAGAGAAAGAAATGAGACCCAGCTGACGCAGGGCTTCCACAGCAGCAGAGAACCTGCAATAGTTTATCCGCGGGTCGTTAAGGCGGATATACAGGGTATCAATAACGATGCCGTTTTCCGGTATTCCCTTGTAGATCTTCACCACATCATCGCGGGAGGGGAGCATACTTGGGTAGTAGTTATCCGGAAGCTGTTCACCGCGCAGGAAGGCTTCAAAAGCGTCTTTAGCGGCAAAGTATCTGCTCTGCTGGAAACCGTGTGGGCGAATATCGCTTATGTAAACGGCAGGACTTTTTTTGCCGCGGAACTCATTTATGCTCAGAGTAACGATCATATCGCAGACATCGCCGGTATTGACGATAAGCTCAGAAGGAGATGTCCGGAAAAACATAGCTTCGGTCTGGGTGTAGCCGAATTTCAGTCTGAGGCGGGAATGAGCGCCGCCGGAAACGGGAATGACTTCCAGAACCTGAGCGTTCTCGATATAGAACAGCGGCTTGGTATTATCGACGCCGAAGGGTTCAAGAACATTGAGACCGCTGATGTTATCCTCAGTGAGCTGATCGGGTGACACAGGAGCGTCAGCGCAGATCTCAGCAACGGGCATAGATTTGTGATGAATTTCTGAATAACTGGTGATAAGAGCGTGAAAATCCTCAGCTCTGCCGTCCTTGATAGTGAAGCCGCCGGCACCGGGATGACCTCCGAATTTAGCAAGGGAATCGGCAGCGAAGCTGAGAGCGCCGAACACGGAGAATTCGCCGAAACCACGGGCAGAACCGCGAATTTCGCCGTTTTCCTCGGAGGCGATGAAGCAAGGTTTTCCGAACTGTTCCATGATACGGGAAGCCACAATGCCGATAACACCGTGATGCCAGCCATTTCCGCAAAGAAAAATAACTCTTCCGCGAATAATTGAAGGGTCCTTATCGATCATTTCGTAGATGGAGGCGATGATCTGGTTTTCGGCTTCTTTTCGCTGATTATTGAGCCTGTCAAGCTCCTGCGCCAGACTCAGTGCCTCGTCGTAATCATCGCACAGGAACAGCTCCAGAGCCTGCTTCGGGGAGCCGAATCTTCCCGATGCATTGATGCGCGGAGCCAGTCCAAAGCCGATAGACTGCGTATTTACGGGCTTATCTGTCAGTCCGCTGACCTCCTTCAGCGCCATCAGCGCAGGACGGTCAGTATTGTTTATCAGCTCGGTTCCGTAGGAAACTATGAAGCGGTTTTCGCCCGTAAGACTGACTATATCCGCAACTGTAGCCAATGCCGCAAGGTCGCCGAACTGCTCCAGCGCCATTGTGTAGTCTCCGCCGTCCAGCGCAGCGACCAGCTTCAGCGCGATAACTGCTCCGCAGGCATACTTGAACGGCGAAAAGCAGTCATGACGGTGCGGATCCACTACCGCCTCCGCACGGGGCAGGGTATCGCCCTGCTGGTGGTGATCTGTAACTACCAGCTTCATGCCGAGAGCGTATATGTATTCCGCTTCGGATATTGCGGATATACCGTTGTCTACAGTGATTATCAGCTCAACACCCATGTCCGATATTTTATCTATCGCTCCTGTGTTGAGTCCGTATCCCTCGGAACGCTCAGGTATGTAGTATACTACGTCCGCTCCTATCTCCACAAGATATGAATAGAGTATCGCAACGGACATTATTCCGTCACAGTCGTAATCTCCGTATACACATATCTTTACTCCGTCATCTATCGCAGAATTGACTGCGTCCGCAGCCTCCTGCATATCCTTGATGAGAAAGGGATCCGAGAGACTGTCAGAGTTGAGTTTTTCTATTACGGAATCCGGCGAACTATAGCCCTTTGCTGCTAATGCCGCTGCCGTCAGCGTCGTAACTGAACAGCCGGCTGCAAGCTTCTGCACGATGGCTCTGTCCGGTGAACTGATTTTCCACTTCTTCATTGATAAACTCCTGACATTAAATTTACTTATTCTTACATTATATCATTAAATGTTGCTTTTTTCAATAGCGATAGCGAAAATCGTCAGTTTATCCTAAATACCTCCACGAAAACTGTTGATCGCTGTCTCCATAAGAAAAAACACCTGTTGATAAGGGCAGTACCCTTATCGCAGCTTTATATGTAACTATTGCTCCCCCAACTAAACTTTGCCGAAAAGACGTGCATGAATCCCTATGTGGACAGGTTCTTAGCCAAATAGGGCGCACCATGAAAAAGCATGAGTACGGCAAGTACTTCGTGGTGCGCCCTGTTCTGCTAAAATTTAAAATTGAAAGTTTTAGAAAAGGAGTTTACCCGGATCGCTTTTTTCGCTTTCATCTGCTATACCTCCCACTTTTTCATGTTCAGCTACACGGATATGTCTGTTTCAGATATTCGGTCAGCATTTCCGGTATGTACTGATAGTGGTGGGAGTCATACATTTTGTATGTTAGCTCTGCGCCATGTGCTTCCAGACGCTCCTTCAGCTTCGCAACTCCTTCAAGCGTTGTATCATCTCCCTCACGATAATTGTCGGCATAGTCGGGATCTTCCTGCGATCCTGCACAGAGAAATACGGTCTTGTCCAGCGTTTCGTTTCTGTCAAAATAGCCGTAATCATTCATATATATGTCATTGCTGATGCCTTCATATTCATTATAATGCTTTAGCCC
>CADBNS010000116.1 GCA_902796065.1 Ruminococcus flavefaciens | reverse complement strand
TCCCCTTAGAGAAGTGTATTTTTGTTTCATATCTTCGTCAGCAGGTAGAGCTGACCGCTGTATGGCGGTATATCCGTTTCAAGAACGCCCTTCTCCAGCCGGAAATTCGTCTTTCCGTGGGGAGTAGTACCGCTGTAGATCTGGTCGTCCGAATCCACCAGCAGTTCAGCCTTGAAGCCGGCGCCGACCTCTACGGTATACTCAAACTGTATCCAATCCGAGAAATTCAGCACCGCAAGTATATCGCCCTCAGCGCTCTTTCTGCGTATAGCATAAATGCAACGGTCGTCCGATTCGCAGTCCGACCACTGGAAATTAGTCGGGTCGTAATCGTAGTGCAGCGCATTGCACCTCAGATAGATATGGTTCAGCGCGCTGACATACTCGCGGAAGGAGTCGTGCATGGGATATTTCAGCATATCCCAGTCCTGCTGACGCTTCTCGTCCCACTCCCGCAGCTGTCCGAACTCATTGCCCATGAAATTCAGCTTCTTGCCGGGGTGGACTATCATATACATATACATTGCCCGAGCCTGCGGGAACTTATCGGCGTACTGTCCGTTCATCTTCTGGACTATAGTCGCCTTTCCGTGTACCACCTCATCATGAGAAAGCGGGAGAATATACCGCTCATTGTAGAAATACAGCATGGAAAAGGTCAGCTTATGGTAGTCCCTTGAACGGTACATCGGCGCACTCTGGAAATACTCCAGTGTATCGTGCATCCAGCCGAGGTCCCATTTGTAATCGAAGCCTAGTCCGCCGTCGAATACCGGCGCAGCTACCTTCGGATGTGCGGACGAGTCCTCAGCAGCCAGTATTGCGCTGGGGTGACGGGATTTAAGCCCGCAGTTCATGTCCTTCAGGAACTGTATCGCATATCTGTTCTCGCCAAGATACTCCTTGCCGTTCCAGTATATCATATTTCTTACCGCGTCCATACGCAGGCCGTCAAAGTGGTAGACCTCCAGCCAGTAATTGGCAGCTGACTGCAAAAACGACCTCACCTCGCCTTTGGAATGCATGAAATTGCGGCTTCCCCACTCATTGTAGGCAGCCTCATCATCGGGGAATTCATACAGCCTTGTTCCGTCGTACTCAGTCAGTGCATAGTGGTCCACAGCGAAGTGTACGGGTACGAAGTCCATAATAACGCCTATATTGCGCTCGTGCAGCTTATCCACAAGTTCCATGAGCTGTTCCGGAGAGCCATAGCGCGATGTAGGAGCAAAGAATCCGGTGCACTGGTATCCCCACGATTCATCGCAGGGGTGCTCGCTGAGCGGCATGAACTCCACGTAGTTATAGCCGTACTTTTCAAGGTACTCCGGCAGCATATCTGCCAGCTCAGAATAGGAATACCAGCCGTTCTCGTCCTCGTCGGAAGCTCTCTTCCACGAGCCAAGATGCATCTCGTATATATTCAGCGGCTTGTCGCGGCAGTCGCTGCGGCGGCTCAGCCACTTTTCATCGCAGAAACGGTAGCTTGTGATACTGCGCACTACCGAGCAGGTACCGGGTCTGACCTCCATACCGAATCCGTAAGGGTCGCAGTGGTCGATGAATTTTCCGCTGCGGTCATAGATACGGTACTTATACCGCATACCCTCCTTCACATCGGGGCATAATATCTCATAGAACCTTCCATCTGCGACCTGTTCCATCGGAAGGTCGGACCAGCCGGTATGGTCGCCGATCAGGGATACCTTCAGCGCATTCGGAGCATAGGTGCGGAACACAACGCCACCCGTGACGATATGAGCCCCAAGATACTCATAGGCATCAAAAGCCTCACCCTTATAAAAACCATAAATGTCCATGCTTACCTCCGTCAACGATTGACAAAACTATATTTTTATTATATAATTAATCATGTGACCGGCGTTCAGGGGAGCACCCCATCGCGCTTGGTCTGCCTCTAACTTCATTATATGTACAAATGGAGTTTTTTCAATACGCTATTTTTAACACTCGTCGATTAAGCAACGTTTTTGATCAACTGTCTATAACATTAGGAGGATCCAGCTATGGATATGCGCACCGAAAAGACAAGAAGGAGTATTATCAATGCCTTTCTTAAACTCCGCGCAAAAAAGCCTCTTGAGAAGATCTCTGTGAAGGAGCTCTCCGCTCTGGCTGAGATCAATAAGGCTACATTTTATCTTCACTATCATGATATATACGACCTGTCCGAAACGCTTGAACGTGAGGTAGTTGACTCCTGTCTCCGCGGTATCCGCGATCCTGCGGATATATTCCGCAATACACGCGGCTTTATCCGTGATCTTGAGGACTCTTTCGTAGCTAACGAGCAGCTCATCAAGATACTCTTCGCCGACAGCCGCAGCAGCAGTTTCGTTTCCCTGTTCGAGACCGGACTCAATGCAGTTATAAAGAGCGCCTATCCCGATCACGAGCCCTCTGTTGAGGAGCAGATGATGATCTCTTACCTCATCTACGGCGGTTACTACACCTTTTTCAAGTACTGTGACCGCGGCATAAAGCCTGTCCTCGAACTGATAGAAAAGCTGTCTGACGGTATCGTTCAGCTGTACGAATAAAAAAATATCCTCCGGTCAATTTTTTGCCGGAGGATATTTTTTACGCATTATTTCAGCGGATCGTGATACTTCTCACACAGATCCATCAGCGCATCACCGAAGCTGAGCCGCGAAAAACTCACAGTCTGCCGTGCACTCCTGCCCTTTTCCGGGTCATAGTTGCACTCCGGAATCACCTTAACTGAATGCGGAAATACAAATACCACCATGTAGAATGCATTTTCGTCAGGGTACTTGTTCATAGCCTTAATGATATTGTACCTCAGTCTGGTGTATTCCTTTTTCAGTCTGTCGTCCTTCATGCTGCTTACAGCGGTGAGGTACTCCCTTTCACGGGGTGTCAGCGTAACTGAGAAAGCGAGCTGCAATCGTCGTTCCTCTTCTGCGATCTTACGCGCTTCCAGCTTGTCAACACGCTCTTTTTTCAGCCTGATGAACTCATCACACGACTGAATATCCGTGGTATAGGCAGCCTTGTGTATGTGATACAGCGCCATTGCGTCTATGTAGGCATTGTGGAAATGCCCCTCCTCAGGAGTATATCCGCATACCGGTGCAAGCTCCTCGATGCTTACTGCCTGAGGCAGCTGCATTTTCCGCGTGACCTGATCCTGAATATCCCGTATCTCAGCACTTATGGTCTGTATGTAATCGGAATTCTTATGTACCGTAACGTGGGCGTTCATATCGGATATAAGTCCGGGCTTATCGAAGTTGCCCCATACGTAAATGCTGTTGATGCCATACTTTTTCAGCATAGAGCTGACGCTGCAAAGCACATCATTGCTGTCTGGTGAGGTATTGATCTCTGCCTGTGTCAGATTGGTCAGTTCACGGCACTGACGGCTCATCTTATGAATACGTGCCGGCCGCGAGGTGCTGTAAAATGTATCTATGATCTTATAACTCCTGTCACAGATTATCACGCCTACTGAGAGCATCTCACAGCCTGTTCTGCTGACTCCGCCGCCGCAGGTGAATTCAAAATCCGCGAAGCACAGATACGGCGGTCTCTTATGCTCTGCCACTCTTATCCCTCCTGTCTTGTTGAACTTCCGAAGAACTGGTGCCACGTATATTATACCACTTATCCGCACTGATTGCAACGTTTTTTGTCATTTATCATGAATAAACTCAACATTATTGTGCAAAATAATCATATGCTCAGGCATAAAACATCGTTTCAGTGCCGCCATTATCAATTCTGCGACACTGTCAGGAAGGAGCGTTAAGCTATGGAAAACAAGAAGAACGACAATATCAGATGCAGCGTGTCACAGTGCAGACACAACCTCGTTTCAGAGAATTACTGTACTCTCGACTGTATTTCAGTCGGTACCCACGAGGACGACCCGACTGTTCCGGAATGTACTGACTGCAACTCATTCGTCAAGCGCGGCGACTGCTGTAACTGACGCCATTATCTCTGCCGGAGGTACGACCGATACCTCCGGCGTTTTTTATCACAATCACCGTCATTATCACCAGCAGCACCGATGGTACAGGCGACTGTGCGCGGTATACCGCCGATTGTATGGCAGCTGCCGCAGCGATCTCCTCCCCCATCAGCGGCGGCATTATCAGCCTGCAAATCACTCCGCTCAGTACTCCCGCTGCAAGCCGCATCAGGAACACCGGCAGCAGTCCTATACGCCCGCCGGTCATGGTACTAAGCTGGAAAAATACACATATACCGCCAAATGACACCAGTCCCGACACCACCGGCAGCAGCAGATACTCTCCCCGTGGAAGTCCGGCAGCTGCGGTTATGTCAATGAATGCCGCTATTGCTGCACCCGTCTGACTTCTGTCAACGCCGCAAAGCCTGCTGAATATGCCGGCTATCAGCGATATTACGCCGAAATCGCGGAGTGCTGCGGTAAAAACTGCGAAACCCACCACCGCAAAGCATATTTCCGCCATAGCTCTGCCGCCATCTGAAACGCACTCCGTCAGCAGCTCCGCTGTGAGCACTATGCGCTGCTTTTCCGTTGTATTCCCGCGGCTGCGGCGGAGTACGAAGGACATCGCCATGAGAAGCACCGCATTTGCCGATATTGTGGAGATCAGCACCAGCCGTCCGGCATCCGGACTGCCGTAAAGCTGCGCAGCTATGCAGCCGCTGATGAAAGCAGGACCGGCTCCGAAGCATACTCCCGACAGCAATGCTGCACGGCGGCTGTCTGAGCTGCCGTGGGAAATACGTGCACTTAGCATTCTAATGCCCGTAGGATAGCCGGCTATCTGACTGAACAGGAATATCCCCAGCTCACTGCCGCTCAGTCCCAGCAGACGGGCAGGGAGTTCAAGCAGTCGTCCCAGAGTACCGACTATCCCGCTGCGGATCATGAACGGAGCTGCTATCATCATGGCATACAGCGAAGGGATCACCACCGTAATGCACCGGACGATACCCGATGCAGCAGCAGCTCCGGCACGTTCCGGCGCAGCTGCACAGTACAGCGCAATTGCCGCAGCTGCGGTCACTTTTACCGCAGTTATGGCTTTTTCCCATATCTCTCTCATAATCATCACCCTGTCTATCATATTATTGAAGGGAAAAAATTATGAACCGGAGTGATGAAATGTTCGATAAATGGAACGAGAAGGTACGCGGAATGCTCTACCTTGATTCGGGACTGATACTCGACAGCAACAAGGAAATGATAGTCGAAAACTGCCGGCGTATAGAGGAATACAACGAAGTGTTCATGCAGCTGTTATCGGGAGATCTCTGCGTACAGATATGGGGCAGCGGTCTGCGCGCCTACGACTACCGCACCGGCGGTCTGATCGTCCGCGGAAAAATAACGCGCATTGAACTAAGCGAAAGGAGCGGTAAGGAACATGAGGGACCAGCTTCACGGCTGCATAAGGATAAGTGTTAAGGGTCGGGAGCTGTACAGCTTCATCAACCGCCTGCACTCCGGCAGGATACGCTGCACCCGTCAGTACTGCCGGAACGATGTGTTCCACGGACTTGTCAGGCGGCGTGATCTGCCGGAGGTACGCCGCATTGCGGAGGCTATGGGACTGTCAGTCTCTGCTGTAGAGTACGAGACCATGTCAGCCAAGCTCCTGCGCCGGCGTAAGCGCTTCGGCATAGCTGCCGGAGCTGCCGCAGTACTTGCAGCCTGTGTGTACTTCTCCGGAGCCGTTATCACCATCGAGGTGCAGGGCAATGAGCGTATCAGCGACAGCGTGATACTCTCCGCACTGGCTGATACCGGCATACGCAGAGGAACCCGGCTCAGCAGCATCGACTACATAACAGCTGAGAATATGCTGATGATGAATGTGGAGGGACTTGCATGGGCAGGAATGCACCGCTCCGGCAGCCGAATAGTCGTGGAGGTCACCGAAATGACAGAGCAGCCGGAAATGATACGCAAGCGAATGCCGTGCAATATTTTTGCCACTCACGATGCGCGGATAGTCGATGTACTTGTGCGGGACGGTATGCTCATGCGCTGTATCGGCTCCGAGGTAAAAAAGGGGGACCTGCTGGTGTCCGGTATCATCACCGGCGAGACCGGACGCACCTCCCTCCGTCACTCTATGGCGGATATTACCGGGGAGTACACCGAGAATGTGAGCTTCTCCGGCAGCTTTGAGGCATCTGACACAGTATATACGGGCAGAGAGAAGCATATCCGCAGCCTGCGCCTGTTTGACCTGACGATACCGCTGTTCTCCGGAAAGAATGATTTCGCGGACTTCTCAGCGGATACCACTGAACGGCCGCTGTATATATTCGGGCATCAGCTGCCCGTCGGTATCATCGATAAGAGCATCAGGGAGCGGACAGTGAATACCCGTCAGCTGTCGGATTCCGAGCTGTATCAGCGGCTCATTGACAAAATGTACCTCTATGAGAAGAATTTCCTGTCTGATACCACTATCATCGGCCGTCAGACCGACATTGTTTCCGATGATGAGCACATGGAGCTGAGAGTAAATTACTGCCTGCGTGGAAGCATCTGCGAAAGCCGTGAGATAATGATGAAGCAGCCTTGATTCCGGCGATAATCATTTGACAAGCGCTGTATAAAATGGTACAATATAATACAGATTCACTTATCTGCTTTGGCAGTTTTTTATAGTCAATACCTATGAAGCAGGTAAGCAATTCAGCAAAGGAGGTGTCTCCTTGATCGACAAAGATAATTGCAACAGACTTATAAAACAGTATTATAAAGAGATCTATAACTACTGCTACTCTCGCCTGAACTTTGACAAGTCCGGCGCTGAGGACTGTACTCAGGAGGTCTTTGTGACTTTCTTCTCAAAACACGAAAAGCTCGAGGAGACCTCCAATATACGTCTTTGGCTCTATCGTGCAGCCGATAATGTACTGCACGCCTATTTCCGGAAATATGACAGTTCCGCGGTCAGCATTGAGGACAGTCCGGAAGCACAGAATATCCCCGACGCAAGTGTGCCTTCACCCGATCAGGGCGGAAATACCTTGCTGGAGATGCTCGATGACGATGAGCGAAAGATCGTTGAAGTATACTACGATACGGATTACGGAGACCGGAGGTCAGCGGCAGAAAGGCTTGGTCTAACCTTGCCTGCGTTGTATCAGCGTATACATAAAATAAAAAACAAGATCAGAAATGTGAAATCCAAACAATAATTCACCGTGATATTTGTGCAGCTATACAAAGTTATAATAGGGCAGAAAAAACTAAAGGCATAAGCTGCATTTATATTACAGAGATTATTGAAAGGGTTTTCATATAACTGAGCGGAGCGGACAAGTCTCTGCTGATAAGTCCGCTCCTCCACCCCATTCTATGTATAGGAGCGATTTCATGAGGAAAAATATTCTGAATGACGATAATCTTTGCAGCGATATGCTGGCTGAGCTCCAGGCTATGCTTTCCGAGGAGCTTCAGAAGCCCAT
>CADBNS010000115.1 GCA_902796065.1 Ruminococcus flavefaciens | reverse complement strand
CGACGGTCCGGTGGATATTGATGCCGTGCTGGAGCTTATTGACTCAGAATACCTCAGCAAGTACGAAATGTCCGATGTCAAGCACGATATACCCCTCCAGAAGCAGATAGCTCCTACCGAACGCACCTGCTACTATGAGATCTCTGCCGAAGAACCGGAGACTGAACATACTCACTACGTATGGGGCAAGGTACTGGCAGACTGGTCTGAGCGCGTTAAGATACTCGCTTACTCAGTACTCGCCTGGGTCCTTACCGGTACTAACGATGCTCCGCTGAAACGCGCTCTGCTTGATACCGGTCTCTGTCTTGATGCTGAAATGTCGCTCATGGACGGCAACCAGCAGAGCTACGGTATCCTCGCTGTACAGAATACCGACCGCGAAAACTGCGACAAACTGGCTGAGACTATCCGCTCTACTGTCAGCAAGATCGTTGCTGAAGGTATCGACCGCCGTGACCTCGAAGCTGCTATAAACCGTTTTGAATTCAAGTTCCGTGAGGGCGATGAGCCTCAGGCTCTTGAGCGCAATATCTACGCTCTGTCTTCCTGGCTCTACGGCGGTGACCCACTCATGTATATCGTGGGTGATAAGGACTTCGCTGAACTGCGCAGCAAGCTCTCCGGCGACTACTTTGAGAAGCTCCTTGAAGAATGGCTCCTCGATGAAAACGGCAGAGCTGTACTCTATCTGCTTCCGTCACATTCCTACGGTGCTGAGCAGAAAAAAGATGAGGACGACCGCGTTCGGAACAGAGTCAATGCTATGACAGATGCTCAGAAGGACGATCTCATCCGTCAGAACGCTGCTCTCGATAAGTGGCAGGGTACTGCGGATACTCCCGAACAGCTTGCTACTCTCCCGAGACTGCCGCTGTCTGAGGTTTCTCCGGAGCCTATATCCTATGTCACGAACGAGGACCAGAGCATGGGCGTGAAGTTGCTGCGCCATCCGGCTTCAAAGAAGGGGATCACATCGATTGCTCTGTATTTCAGTATCGCTGACCTGTGCGAAGATGAGCTCGTTCTCCTTGAATCATTCACTAATGCTATCAGTAACCTGCCTACCAAAAACTACTCCGGTGCTGAGCTGCAGCGCAAGATCACCAGTATTCTCGGTAGTTTAGCTATCGGTAAAAGAGTATTCAAGCATCCTCAGAGCTCCGATCTCTGTTCCCCGTATCTCGTTGTGCAGACACGCTTCCTGGAACAGAATCTGTCACAGGCTCTTGAGCTTACTGCGGAGATCCTCAATAATACTATCTATGATGACTGTTCTCTCGTTCATGAGCTGCTGAAACAACAGGACGATCAGACTAAGCATTCTATTATCGCTTCCGGTCACAGCTACGCTATGCAGCGCGCCCGCGCTTCACTCTCAGCTCCGGCTGCTATGAATGAGCTGCTCGGAGGTTACGAGAACTATAAGCGCATTCACGCTATGCTCGACAACGCCGGAGATGATATGTCAGGCTTCATCAATACCTATAAATCACTGGCTGCTAAACTGTTCTGCCGCGAAAGACTCACCGCAAGTATCACTTCCGCTGATACGCCGTCTATTGATCAGCTCATCAACAAACTGCCGCACGGTACTGCTCCGGAGTCCGAAAGTGTACGTTTTTCTCTGGATCTGCCTCCAAAACAGGGAGTTATCATTCCTTCCGGTGTTTCTTACTCCGGTGCTGCTTTAGCTAATAAAGCCAAGAGCCTGCCTGTGTGGAACGTCCTCTCAACTGTACTCTCTCTTGAATACCTCTGGACTGAAGTCCGCGTCAAGGGCGGTGCTTACGGTGCCGGTGCAAGTGTCAATAACAACCGCGAGGGTAGCTTCTACTCTTACCGCGATCCCTCACCTGCTGCAAGCCTTGAGACCTTCGCCGCTTCCGGTGAGTTCCTCAGCAAATACTGCGCTGAGAATCCGTCTATCGATTCCTACATCATCAGTACCATCGCGCGTCAGGAGCCCCTCACAAGCGACAGCTCCAAGGGCTTTACCGCTGATTCCTTCTACTTTAACGGTACCACTGAGGAACAAAGACGCGAAAACCGCAGAAAAATGCTCAGCCTCAAAGCTGATGACCTTCTCTCAGAATCCGATTCACTGAAGGAATTATCCGGATTCTGTGTCTTCGGTCCGGAAGAAGCCGTCAAAGCCTGCGGTGATGATCTGGTCATCGATCACATCGCCTGAATATAAAGAAAACTCCTGTAGTATCAAAACTACAGGAGTTATTTTTTGCTTTATTACTTGAATCTCAGCTCTGCACCAAGCTGCTTTACAAGTCTCTTTGTTACTGCATTTGCACAGGACTCGATTTCGTCTGATGTCAGTGTCTTTGTCAGCGATCCGATCACAAGACGGATAGTTACTGACTTCTTTCCGTCAGGTACCTGCTTACCCTTGTATTCCTCAACAAATGATGCTGAGCGAAGCAGACTGTCCGGACCGCTCTTGCTCATGATTACATCATGAATGTCTTTCCACTTCACTGATGTGTCGAAGAGCACTGATACGTCATAATCGTTCATCGGATACTCAGGCATATGCTCGAACTTGTTGGTTCTTGACTTGTACGGTACAAGACTGTCTATGTCAAGCTCAAACAGCATTACTGCACTGTTCTTTATGCCGCAGTCCATGGAGATCTTCTTTGCAAGGAGTGCAAAGTTGCCGACGATCTTTCCGTTAAGGAGTATGTTCAGCCATACTACATCGTCTGCCCATACAGGCTTCTCTACCTTCTCAAATGTCAGCTCCTCCATGTGGGTATAACGTGCCATCGGCTCAAGGATACCCTTCATCTGGCGGAATAATGTCTCTACGTTCTTGTAGTCGCCTACCATTGCTCCGGCTACGTTCCTGCGCATCTCCGGCAGCTTCTCACGGACATCGTAAGGTGTGGTGTAGTTTCTGTCGAAGCATACCTTTGTAGCTTCAAATACTGAGAATTCGTTGAAATAACGCAGATTCTCAGCTACAGCCTTGACGAGGTTCGGCAGCAGTGATGTGCGGACATACTTCTCTGTGGGCGACGGAGGTGCTGAAAGCTCAAACATTCCCTCTGTGCTCTGGAGTATCGCATTTACGTACTCATCGCTCATCCACGGATATGTGAATATCTCCTGCATTCCGCAGCGGAATGCCAGATACTCCCTGATCTTGCGCTCAAGATCAATATCCAGCTGGTTTATAGCTCCGGAGAATGATGTGGTGATGAGTGTGGGCTCGAAATTGTCATAGCCGTACATACGTGCGACCTCTTCCATAATATCGTCCTTGATAGAGATGTCACCGGTCGAACGCCATGTAGGTGCTGTAATATGCATATTTCCTTCTGTGAAGCTGACTTCAAAGCCAAGTCTGCCCAGCTTGTTGAGTATTGTCTCATTGGAGATCTCCTGTCCAAGACGGCGCTTCAGCCAGTCCATAGGTACGTCGATCTCTGCCTTCTTCAGCTTCTCAGGATATGTATCGGAGTAAGCCACTACCTTCATCTCAGGATAAAGCTCTGCAAACAGCTCCATAGCCATGGATACTGCCTGATCGCAGCGCTCCGGATCAACTGCCTTCTCGTATCTTGCAGCTGCTTCTGTTCTGTTCTCATAGCGGAGGGCTGTGCGGCGGATGCCTGCTGCCTGGAAGTTAGCTACTTCAAGTATAACCCTGTTGGTCTTGGGGAGTACTGAATCCTTTGAACCGCCCATTACACCGGCAAGTCCGACTGCGGATTCTGAATCTGCAATTACCAGATCGTCAGGTGTAAGCGCCAGATCCTTATCATTGAGGAGCAGCAGCTTTTCACCGTCGTTTGCGCGTCTTACTGTGATATGCTCTGAGATATTGTCAGCATCAAATGCGTGTGTAGGCTGACCTGTTGCCAGCATTACGTAGTTGGTTATATCTACCAGCGCATTGATAGGACGCATACCTACCTTCCAGATACGGTTCTGCATCTTGTATGGTGCCGGCTTTACTGAAAGGCCTGTTATCTCTGCTCCGATATATCTCGGGCAGCGCTCCTTGTCCTCAACAGCTACTGTCAGCTCAGGAAGTCCTGCCGGATCAAAGGGAGTGATCTCCTTCAGCGGCAGATCATAAAGAGCTGCCAGCTCACGGGCGATACCGTAGTGTCCCCACAGGTCAGGACGGTTTGTCATGGACTTATTATCTATTTCGAGGATTATATCGTTTAGGTCAAGTGCGTCCGCAACAGGTGTACCAGCCGGTGCATCAAATGCAGATACGTCCATGATCTCTGCCTCTCCTGCCGGGAAAAGGTCAGCAAGACCTATCTCAGATGAGGCACATATCATACCAAAGCTCTCAACTCCGCGGAGCTTTGCGTTCTTTATCTCTACAGGCTCGCCTTCACCGTGCCAGCGTACCATTGCGCCCGGGCAGGCTACGACTACCTTCATGCCGGCTGCTACATTTGTGCCGCCGCATACGATGTCCTTTATCTCTCCGCCGATGTCTGTTCTGCATATCCTCAGCTTATCAGCGTTGGGGTGAGGAAGTACTTCCTTGATCTCACCTACGATTATCTTATCGAATGATGCTCCCAGATCCTCTGCGTCCTCTACCTCAACGGTGGACATGGTAAGATCGTATGAAAGGCGCTTGAGGTCCATATCATCGGGGAGCTGTACATAGTCTTTTATCCAGTCAAGTGATAATTTCATTGCTTCAGCACCTCCTTAACAGAACTGGCTCAGGAAACGGAGGTCCGCACTGTGGAAAAGACGTACATCGTCAACTCCGTAGCGCATCATGACCAGTCTGTCCAGTCCGATATTTACATAGAAACCTGTATATTCATCAGGATCGAGTCCTGCTGCGCGCAGTACGTTCGGGTGAGGTGTACCGCCGGGCATGATCTCTATCCAGCCTACCTGCTTGCATACGCTGCAGCCCTTGCCACCGCATACGAGACAGCCCATATCTATCTCAAATCCCGGTTCAACGAAGGGAAAGAATCCGGCTCTCATTCTTACCGGAACGTCCTTTCCGAATACCTTGGAGAGAATGCTCTTTATCATTACCTTACCTGCTGTGAAGGTGAAGTCCTTGTCAACGATAAGTGCCTCGTACTGGAAGAATGCTCTCTCATGACGGGCATCAGTGGTCTCGTTGCGGTATACTCTGCCCGGATATACGAAACGGTAAGGCGGCTTGTGAGTCTGCATATAGCGCACACTTGCACCTGTAAGATGCGGACGCAGACACAGCTTGTCCTCAGCCTTTCCTGTATCGTGACCCTTCAGCCAGTATGTATCCATACTCTCTCTTGCAGGGTGATTGGGCGGGAAGTTAAGGTTATCGAAGCCGTAAAGCTCACTTGTTATGTCAGCCTCATCGAATATCTCGAATCCCATTGAGCGGAATGCGTCGTTGAGGTCATAGCACATCTGTGTTATCGGGTGGAGTCCGCCCTTGAAGGGCTTGATTCCGGGAACTGTACAGTCAAAATCGTCAGAGATCTTTGATGCGTTGAGACTGATGGTCTCGCGCTGTGTATCGATCAGCGTGGTAAATCGTTCTTTAAGCTGATTTACCATACGGCCGATCTCCGGACGTAAGGAAGCATCAAGCTTAGGCATTTCTTTTAAAATTCCAGTCAGTGAGCCCTGCTTTCCAAGAAGCGAAGCCTTAACCTCCTGCAATTCACTTTCCGATTTTGCTCCGGTGATCTTTGCGACACCTTCATTGAGCAAAGCCTCAAGTTTTTCTTTCACAAGTGATTCCTCCTTAATAAAAATCATACCTCTCCCCTATCATTCGGAGAAAGGTACTGCGTGTAACTATACCCATACCGGATAATACACAATGAATGCCATGAGAGCTGTATGTTTAATCCGGCTAACATAGGCACATTGATAAATTAATTATATCACATCAGTTCCCTTATGTCAAGGAAAAGAAGCAAGTTTTTTAATGGTAGTTCCGCCTTGACAAGATATATATTATATGGTATAATATTTAATGCATATTTTTTGTGTGTTTCAGCTTATAATGCGTACTTATCGGTGTCCGCCCGTCTGTACATGACATAATTCAAGCCGTTGCTTGATCAGTGATGATTAGCGGCGGTATTTTTATTATACTGTATAACGTCCATTGCAATGAGAGGCAGGTAGTTTTTTATGAAAAAGATCCACGTTAATACAAGCACTCCCTATGATGTGCTTATCGAGAGAGGCAGCCTGAAACGCAGCGGTGAGCTTATTTCCGCTGTTTCAAAGGCACGTAAAGCTGTCATTATCACCGATGATATTGTCGGCAGACTGTATGCGGATACACTCTGCGATTCACTGGAAAAATCCGGCATTTCACACTCTGTATTCACATTCCCCAACGGTGAGCACTCCAAGAACCTGTCCACTCTCAGCGACATCTTCGACTTCCTGTGCGATGAGAATATCACACGCAGCGACCTCCTCATCGCTCTCGGCGGCGGTGTTGTCGGCGATATAACAGGATTTGCCGCTGCTTCTTATCTCCGCGGCATCGACTTCGTTCAGATACCTACCACCCTCCTCGCTCAGGTGGATTCCTCAGTCGGCGGAAAGACTGCCGTGGACATAAAAGGCGGAAAAAACCTCGTCGGAGCCTTCAAACAGCCTGTTCTCGTTATCTGCGACAGCGATACCCTTGATACCCTCTCTCCGGAGATCCTCTCCGACGGTATGGCTGAGTGCATAAAGTACGGCATGATACGGGACAGAAAACTCTTTGACCTCATCGCTTCCCATGATCTCGGAAATATCCGCGATGTTATCGACGATATGGTCTACACCTGCATCGACATCAAGCGCGATGTGGTCGAAAACGATGAATTTGACCGCGGTGAACGCATGATACTCAACTTCGGACATACCCTCGGCCACGCTATCGAGGGCTGGCATAACTACACTGACTATACCCACGGTATGGGCGTATCGGCCGGTATGTGCATGATCTCACGCAGACTTGCTCCGGCTGATGTAACAGCTATGCTGGAAAAGTGCGTGAAGGCTTACTCTCTCCCCACTGATACGGAGGCTCCTATGAATGAGCTGCTGCCATTCTGCACCAAGGACAAAAAACGCGATGCCGCTAACATCAGCTACATTATCTGCAAAGAAATAGGCAAGGCTGACATCGTCAAGGTAACTACCGCTCAGTTCGCTGAGCTCATGGAGGGCTGATCATGGACGTTAGGATCTCCCCTTCTGTACTCCGCGGACACGTTGAGATTCCCGCTTCAAAAAGCTGCGCCCACCGCGCTATAATCTGCGCAGCTCTGGCTGACGGTACCTCCGTTATCACCGGCGTTTCCATGTCCAAGGACATTGAAGCTACCATTTTCTCAATGAAGGCGCTGGGTGCTTCGTTCACTGTGGACGGCAGCACCGTGACTGTAACCGGTATCAGTTCTCCGGCTGAAAATGCCGTTATCGACTGCAACGAAAGCGGCTCTACCCTGCGTTTTATCATGCCTGTTGCTGCCGCTCTCGGCACTGAGGCCGAATTCACAGGACGCGGAAGGCTCCCCCAGCGTCCTATCGATATTTACAAGCGCGAGCTGTCACAGCACGGTATCTCCTTCCAGACCAATGAGATGCCATATATCACCACCGGAAAGCTCTCCGGCGGCGTTTTCTCTGTCGAGGGCAACGTTTCGTCCCAGTTCATCACAGGTCTGCTCTTTGCCCTGCCCCTGCTGGATCAGGACTCCGAAATACGCCTGACATCCCATCTCGAATCCCGCCCCTATGTGGATATTACTATCGATACCCTCCGCAGATTCGGCATCTCCATACGCGAGTCCGAGGACGCTTACTTCATCTCCGGCGGTCAGCACTATACCCCACATGATGAACGCATCGAGGGCGACTGGTCACAGGCTGCTTTCTTCGCTGTTGCCAATGCCATAAACAGTCAGGTCGATATAGGCAATCTGAACGAAAAAAGCGTCCAGGGCGATAAGAAAATCCTTGAAATAATCTCAGATATGTGTTATAATGGCAGTAGAGCAGGCTTCAGGGCTGACTGCTCCGATATTCCCGATCTCGTTCCAATTCTCTCCGTCCTTGCCGCTTACGGCTGCGAAGAGTCAGTTATTTTCAACGCGGAACGCCTCAGGATCAAGGAGAGCGACCGCCTCGTGACTACCGCTGATATGCTCAATGCTCTGGGCGGAAATGTCACTGTCAACAGCGATGGCCTTACCATAAGACCAAATGCTCATATGAAGGGCGGTATCGTTGACGGATGCGGTGATCACCGTATCGTTATGGCTGCTGCTATAGCTGCTCTCGGCTGCACTGGCGATGTTATCATCAAGGGTGCCGAAGCCGCAGAAAAATCTTACCCCGACTTTTTCAAGGACTACATCGCACTGGGAGGTAAAGCAGATGTCATCGATCTGGAATAAACGTATTTCTGTTTCAATATTCGGAGAAGAAAACGGTCCCGCTGTGGGCGTGACTATTGACGATCTGCCTTCCGGTGAGTTTATCGACGCCGAAGCTATCGAACGCTTCATGGCAAGAAGATACCCGGAAAGTCTCAAAAATTCCTGCCGCCGTACCTCTTCACCCAGGATCATGTCCGGCATCATCAACGACCGTACTACCGGAGCTCCGCTGTGTGCCCTGCTCCAGAATCAGAACAGGAAGGCGCCTGTGCAGAAGCCCGATCCTGCTTCACGCTACGGTCACGCTGATTATACCGGCGCTGTCCGCTACAGAGGCTACAGCGATGTCGCTCAGAAAGCCGCTCAGTTCACAGACCGCCTTACCGCTCCGTTCTGCTTCGCAGGCGCTGTGTGCGGTCAGATCCTTGAACGCCGCGGCATTTACACCGGAGCTCATATCGCTCAGCTCCACAAGATCAGGGACAACCCCTTCGATCCTGTCAATATCACACGCGACGCCGTCCTGAGCGTCCGCGAAAAGGATTTCCCCGTCATAAATGACCGCAAAGGCTGGGATATGTTGGCTGATATTGAACTGGCTGGTTCAGTGGGCGAATCCCTCGGCGGCATTATCGAATGTGCTGCCGTAAATGTTCCCGCCGGTATAGGTTCACCGTTCTTCGACGGCCTCGAAAATACTATCGCTCAGCTCATGTTCGGTATCCCCGGTGTCATGGGTCTTGAGTTCGGCGCCGGATTCGGCTCCGCTTCAATGCTCGGCAACCAGTCAGAGGACGAATTCTATACCAACGACCGCGGTCACTGTGTTACTAAAACCAATAACCACGGCGGTATACTCGGCGGTATCTCCTCCGGTATGCCCGTCACCATGAGAGTCGCTTTCAAGCCGGCGGCTCCCGTTATGAGCGAGTCCGATGCGCTCCCGGAATCAGCCTACGAGCCCTGCTTCGTACCTAAGGCTGTGCCATGTGTGGAGTCCGCTGTGAATATCGCTCTCCTTTCACATATGCTTGAATTTCCTAATTTCTGTTAAGGTGGTTTTATGCAGGACGAGAATATCTTTAAGATGTCTGAAATGGCTGATACTGAAATAAAAGACGTTCCTACGCTCAATATACTCCTGTGCTACCTGATGTACAAGATCGGCAGACCTGTTGATACGGAAAACCTCTACGACATCGCTATAAGCACCGGAGTCATCAACTATTTCTATTATCAGGATTCCATCGACTATCTGCTGAAAAATGAGCTTATCGCTCTGAAAAATAACGGAGATGCCGATCTCTATGAGCTGCTGCCAAAAGGTAAAGCCTGCGCAAGAGAACTGAAAAAGTACGCTCCCAAGTCCTACCGCGACAAGCTCGTTCTGGCTGCTCTCCGATACTTTGCAAGACGCAAGTACGAACAGGAGATAAAGATTGAATACATCAGGCTGGATAACGGCTATTACGCCCATGTCCGCTGTCTCGATACCGGCGAGGACCTCATGGATCTTAAGCTGTATGCTCCGGACCTCACTCAGGCAAAGCTGATCGGCGAAAAGATCATGCTCAACCCCGCCGGCTTCTATGGCAAGGTCATCGAACTTGCACTATCAAATGAGGAGGTAGACTATGACCTCTCTGACAACTGATAACACCGCTGTTATTATAACTGCAACAGCTCTGTTTACCGTTACTTCTGTTATCACCGGCTTTATTACCTATAAGCTGAGAATGAAGAAATCAAGTCAGGATCCCACGAATAATAAGGATAACGATAAAAACTCCTGAGGGAGGTATATTTATGCGCTATGACTATGTTCTGTATGAGGACGGCATCTATCAGGGCGCCTTCCCTATCGATTATATCGACGAAAGACTGGAAATATACCGGAAATACGCCGAGTTCCTTTCTCATTCCATCGAAAAGGACGAGGTGATCCTCTACGGCGCATTCTTATACGACGAACTCTCTTCAGGTCTGATTTACGCTGACCTTATGTCCCTGCGCATACCATATGTCCGTTTTAAATCCCTTAACGACCAGCTTTCTCAAAACTGCCGGTTGTTCTTCTATAAAAGCAGACGGGAGGATCTGTAATGAATCACTTAAAACCAGTAGCTGCCGCAGCTTCTATGCTGCTCCTCCTCACAGGAGCTTCACCCGTGATCTCCTATGCGGAAAACGCTAAGACCCACACCGTTACCGTTCTCGATTTCGACGGCAATACTATTAAAACTATTTCCGTAAACGATGGCGCTGCTCTTGACCTCAGCTCCGTTGATACGGGTAAACTCGAAAAACATATCGACGATTATACCCAGATAGGTTTCAGCTCATGGAGCTCTGTTCCTTCTGCTATAACCTCCGATACTACTGTTCAGGCTCTGTACAAAAAAATGGTGCTCTCCCTTGACAGTATGCCATCCAGAACAGAATATTACGATAATTACGGCAGTATCGACCTCTCAGGTCTCGCCGTTTCTATCACAGTTTATACCCAGCTTCCGGAAAAAGACAGCTCCGGCAGCTACAAAGTTTCAGTTGAAAAAGTAAATATCGAATCTGAATGCTCGGTGTCCCCTGCCGACCTCCAGACTGCCTTCGCTTCTTCTGACAAGGCAGATATAAAAATCTACCCTATCTCAAGCAAGCGTCCCATCGCTTCCTATCCCATCAGCTATTATCCCAATATGGGCGACGCTGATATGGACGGATACGTCGATTCCGCTGACGCTACCTTCATTCTCGGTGCCTATTCTTCGATCTCTACCGGCAGGAACTTCACCTTCGGCGCCGGTCAGAAAAAACGCTGCGATATTGACAGCAACGGCAAGATAGATGCTACCGATGCTACCCTCGTCCTCCGCTTCTATGCCGATGCTTCCGTCATGGAACACCCTTGCTGGTCGGACGTTCTTAAATAATCTCGTTTTCTGTCGGAGTTTTTTCTGTTTACTATTGAAATTTTTCTCCGATTGATGTATAATTATTTTATATTATCTACTTAAAGGAGTGCTGATCTAAAATGTACAACGATCTTATGGATTCGATCGGCTTCGTTTCCAAGTATGATCCCGCTGTGGGAGCTGCTATGGACAAGGAGCTGGCAAGACAGAGAAGAAACCTCGAGCTCATCGCAAGTGAGAATATCGTTTCTCCGGCTGTTATGGCTGCTATGGGTTCTGTTCTTACTAACAAATACGCTGAGGGTTACCCCGGAAAGCGCTACTACGGCGGATGTCAGTGCGTTGACGAGGTCGAGACTATCGCTATCGAGAGAGCTTGTCAGCTCTTTGGCGCTAAGTTCGCTAACGTTCAGCCGCACTCAGGTGCTCAGGCTAATACTGCTGCTTATTTCGCTGTTCTCCAGCCCGGTGATACCGTTCTCGGTATGAGCCTCGCTGACGGCGGACACCTCACTCACGGTTCACCTGTTAACCTCTCAGGCAAGTACTTCAACTTCGTTTCTTACGGTCTTGATGATGCTACTGAGACTATCAACTACGATACAGTTCAGAAGCTGGCTGAGGAAAACAAGCCTAAGCTCATCGTTGCCGGTGCAAGCGCTTACCCAAGAGCTATCGATTTCAAGAGACTCCGCCAGATCGCTGATTCTGTTGGTGCTCTGCTTATGGTCGATATGGCTCATATCGCGGGTCTCGTTGCTGCAGGCTGCCACGAGTCTCCTGTTCCTTATGCTGACATCACTACTACTACTACTCACAAGACCCTCCGCGGTCCAAGAGGCGGACTTCTGCTCACAAATGACGAGGCTCTCGCTAAGAAGATCAATTCCGCTATATTCCCGGGAACACAGGGTGGTCCTCTCATGCATACCATCGCTGCTAAGGCTGTATGCTTCGGTGAGGCTCTCAAGCCTGAGTTCAAGGATTATCAGCAGCGCATCGTTGCTAACGCTAAGGCTCTGGCTGAAGGTCTCCTCAAGAGAGGCTTCAACCTCGTTTCAGGCGGTACTGATAACCACCTCATGCTCGTTGACCTCCGTCCTTTCAATAT
>CADBNS010000114.1 GCA_902796065.1 Ruminococcus flavefaciens | reverse complement strand
GAAAGCATTCCTGCGTTTTCCTTCCTTGATATATTTCCTTTCTGACTTCGCCTTTCTGGCAAAGTTTAATTGGGGGAGCAATAGTGAAATGGCAGCAGTATTTCCGGAGACAGATTTTTTGGTCGGGGATACAGCTTATCGGGGGACTCAGCACCGCGGCAGGTGTCATTCTGAGGGAGAATGAATGTGACAGGATCCTGAAAGAATGGTGAAAATTGTGATAGACCGCAGGATAATTAAGTAACAATTATTAAAGGGGATAGAAAAATGCTTGAACAACAGCTTGCAAAAGATCTGATAAGTCTGAAGAGGTGCAAACGATACTATACAATAGCCATGTGGACTTACGCAGCCCTGATAATCGGCTATTTACTGGTAACTATATTCATCATGCTTGGAACAGTGATACAGCACGATTCTCTTTTTCTGGTATTTGATTCCCTGCTGTTCTGTCCGCTGACATTTTATCTGGCGATGCGGGGAATAATCAAGCGCAATGATTTTTCCGCACTGATCTTACCGCTGATTTTCGGCGCAAATCAGGTGATACTGGGAATTTCCCGGAAATACGTGAGCGGAGAGATGTTCGTATTTTTCAGGTTCCGGAGCGTGGATTACTGCTTCTGGATACACCTTGTAATAGCTGTAATATGCAGTATATCGGCGATAATCAACCTTTTTGCAAACCATAAATACCGCTTTCTGGAGGAACAGCCGGGATTTCCGTATTTTAATATCCGTGCAGTGGAAATGGAGGCTGAAAGCCGAAAAATAGGCTCCGGACGGGCTTTTCAGAATGAGTATGAGCAGATGAAACGCACCAGTACGCCGGAAATGAGCGATATTTCCGCAGCTGTTCCAATGAACGATCTGCGCGGAAATAAGAAAAATGAGGAGTGATTCTATGATAAATATATCCGAAACTGAAAAGGAATTCATGCGCAATGCTCATGAGCTGAAACGCTGCAATAAGGCGCTGGGACGCGCTTTCTGGGGATTCATGAGCATCGGGTTCATGGGCTTGTTCTTCGGCCTTACTATGATGGTAAGTGCCAGCTATGACGCGGTTTTCCTGCTTATCGACAGCCTCATCATCTACGGCGCCCTTATCTGGTGCGCCGAAAAAGGCTGCCGGAAACACTGGGATTTTATGGCTATGCTTGCCGGTGCTTTGCCGCTTTTTAACGCTCTGCTCCTGTTTGTTGCCTCCCGTCATGTGGGCGGAAAAATATTCGGCAGATTTTCATTCAATGTCCTGCGGTATGCAGTCACTCCGACGGTGTTTTTTGGCCTTGTTACCCTCATCTGCGCTATTGTTGCCGTGAGGAATAACAGTATATTCCGCGGACTTGAAATGCAGCCCGGCTATCCACACTTCAATATCCGCGAAATGGAACAGCGCGCAGATATTATACAGACCAATATTAAGTCCGAATATCAGCAGAATTTCGAGAAACTCCTCAAAACTCAGCGCTCAGATATGGAGGATATTGTCGTTCCGGATACCGGTCCCTCCGAAAAAAATGATACCGCAAAAAATTATATGGACGAGCTCTGAACAAACTGCCATGATACGACTTATCATGGCGGTTTTTCTTTCAGAACTTGTCTGCTCAGGATGCATTTGACAAAGATCCGCCCGATCTGCTTGTACAGGCTGGTTTAATTAAATTATTGTTTATTTTACTTAATTATAACTTTTGATACAATTGTTAAATAATCTGCAATTATTGGCTTTTCTCCTGTAAACTGCGAAAATATTTAAAGAGAAATGTTTTTACTTATTATCCGAAAATTCATTCTTTTTAATCCCTCAAAATCATTGACAAAGCCGCGTAGGTAGGGTATATTTAATCCTGTAAGAACTACGTGATTACGTGAGATCGCACTGTATCTCACAGGCGGGCTACGGTGTCCTGCACTGCGCCGTGTTCCGCTTTCTGACAACGATTGGAGGCTTAATTTATTATGAATATCCCAAATGATCCTGCTATTCTGCTCAGCTATATCAACACCAAGCTGCGTGACGATTTTCCGGATCTCACAGAGCTCTGCAAGACACTTGACGTTGACCAGGAAGCTTTAACTAAAAAGCTCGCTTCTATCGGGTATTATTACAATAAAGATTTGAATCGTTTCATGTGACGCGATGCGTCAGAAATGGGAGGGACTAATGAAAAATTTTTTCACTAAATCCGCTGCGGCTATCTCCGCAGTTGTGATCTCTGCCTGCGCTGCTTTCAGCTATATGCCCGCTGTTTCAGCGTATGAGGAGGTCAAGGTGTCATTCGACTGCTTCTCCGATGATATTTCTTTCGTCGGTAAGACCGATCCGGCTAACTTCGAGACCAAGGGCGTTACCGCCGGCTATATCATCATTCCGGACGGCAAGATCGATAAGGACGGCTATTCCTTCGAGGGCTGGACTGTTGACGGTAAAGCCGGCTATACCGCAGGCGATTTCTACAGACTCCCCGAAGAGGGCGGCGAGGTCGTGTTTGAACCTGTATGGTCCGATGCCGAGGACGCCAATAAGTATAACATCTTCTATACTATCGATATTGACGGCATCGAACGCCCAGAGGACCTCAAGGACTGGAAAGTGAAGGCTAATTCTGTCGTTGCTCTTAATATGCTCTCCATCAACGGCGGTAAGATCTACTCCATCGGCTGGACTGACGGCGAAAATACCTACACCGGCAGCGATAAGTTCATCATGCCCGCTAAGGACCTCACCCTTACTCCGGTTTGGCGCCATATTATCGACATTAAATTCGTTACAGGCGATGTGGATCGTATCAACGGTATGACTGAATTCGTTACTGTCGGCAAGGAGGATACCAAGACCGAAACCTCCGCAAGTAACCGCTTCTCACGAAACGGCTTCGAGATCGTCGGCTGGACCTCTTCCGTCGATGGTCAGGTGTATCAGCCGCTCCAGACTTTTATCTGTCCCGCTGAGGACGTCGTTTTCACCGCTGTATGGGCTCCTAAGACATATAAGGTCGTTTTCAATGCAGGTACCGGCAATAGTGCCGATAATCAGCGCGTTGAGGGTAAGACCGATGAGGCTATCATCGCTCCCGAAATGATCGCTTCCAAGGACGGTTACGTTTTCGCCGGCTGGAAGGACAAGAATGGCGATATTTACCAGCCCGGTGAGGAGTATATCGTTCCCGGCGCTATCCCCGGCAGCGGTATCAGCCTCTCTGCTGTGTGGAATCAGGAGGGTCAGCTACCGGCTGTAACTACTACTGCCCCTGCAACTGCTGCGGTTACTACTACAACTACTTCTGCTTCTACTGCGGCTGTTACCGACACTACAGCATCATCTACAGCTGCTCCGGCATCTGAGACTACTGCTGCTTCTACTAACGCTGCAACTACCACTTCTTCTGCTGCGGAGAAGATCGCTTACGGTGACGCTAACGAGGACGGTGTGGTAACTCTCGCTGACTGCCTCGCTATCCTCCAGTTCGTCGCTAATGAGGATAAGTACCCGCTCTCCGATCAGGGTAAGAAAAATGCTGACTGCTTTAACCCCGGCGACGGTATCACTGCCAATGACGCTGTTGCTGTCGTAAGATTCGATACTAAGGTCGTCGATAAGCTCCCTGTTATCGAGAAGTGATATGATACTTTATAAGCACCTTCGTCCTCCGACGAGGGTGCTTCGTTTTTAATCAAATATCGCTTTGTACAAAAAATTGCGAACAGGGTATTTACTTTTTGATTTATTTGTGGTAAAATGTATTTATGATTTTATGACTTTACAGCTTTGGTGCTTTTGTTGCCAAAAGCTGCCAGAAAGGACAAGTATAATGCCTATAACAGAATTGCTCGAAAGAAATGCTGAACTCTATGGCAACGATGTCGCTCTCGTTGAGGTCAACCCCGAAATCACCGAGATCCGCCGCGTTACATGGAAAGAATATGAACTCATCGAACCTTCTCCAATGTGCCACTACCGCAGAGAGATCACATGGAAGGTCTTCGACGAAAAAGCTAACCGCTTCGCTAACTTACTCCTCGAAAGAGGCGTTAAAAAAGGCGATAAGGTCGGAATCCTCCTCATGAACTGCCTCGAGTGGCTCCCTATCTACTTCGGTATCCTCAAGACCGGCGCCCTCGCTGTGCCTCTTAACTTCCGCTATACCGCCGATGAGATCAAATACTGCCTCGATCTCGCTGAGGTCGATATTCTTATGTTCGGCCCCGAATTTATCGGCAGAGTCGAGGAGATCGCTGAGGAGATCAGCAAGAACAGACTCCTTTTCTACGTCGGAGAGGGATGTCCCTCGTTCGCTGAACACTACGACAGCCATGTGGCTAACTGCTCCAGTGAGGCTCCCGGTATTCCCCTCACCGACAGCGATGATGCCGCTATCTACTTCTCCTCAGGTACTACCGGATTCCCGAAGGCTATCCTCCATAACCACGAGAGCCTCGTACATTCCGCTAAGTGCGAGCAGATGCACCACGGTCAGACCCGTGATGACGTTTTCCTCTGCATTCCGCCCCTCTACCACACAGGCGCTAAAATGCACTGGTTCGGCAGCCTCCAGTCCGGAAGCAAGGCCGTTCTCCTCAAGGGCGTTAAGCCTGAGTCTATTCTCCGCACCGTCTCCGAAGAGGGCTGCTCTATCGTTTGGCTCCTCGTTCCGTGGGCTCAGGATATTCTCGACGCTATCGACCGCGGCGAGATAAATATGGAGGAATATGACCTCTCACGCTGGAGACTTATGCATATCGGCGCTCAGCCTGTTCCGCCTTCTCTTATCGCTCGCTGGAAGGAACACTTCCCCAATCATCAGTACGATACTAACTACGGCCTCAGTGAGTCCATCGGTCCAGGCTGCGTTCACCTCGGTGTGGAGAATACACACAAGGTCGGCGCTATCGGTAAGGCCGGCTACGGCTGGGAGGTCAAGATCGTTGACGAAAACGGCTGTACCGTTCAGCGCGGTCAGGTCGGCGAGCTCTGCGTGAAGGGTCCCGGCGTCATGACCTGCTATTACCGCGATGAAAAAGCTACTGCTGACACCCTCAAGGACGGCTGGCTCCTTACCGGAGATATGGCACAGGAAGATGAAGACGGATTTATTTACCTCGTTGATCGTAAAAAAGACGTTATCATCAGCGGCGGCGAAAACCTCTACCCCGTTCAGATCGAGGACTTCCTCCGCGCTCATCCCGCTGTCAAGGACGTCGCTGTTATCGGTCTGCCTGATAAGAGACTGGGCGAGATCGCTGCGGCTGTTATCTCCGTGAAGGACGGTATGGAATGCTCTGAGGAGGATATTAATAAGTTCTGCCAGAAACTCCCAAGATATAAGCGCCCACATAAGATCATTTTCGCTGACGTTCCACGTAACCCCACCGGTAAGATCGAGAAGCCTAAGCTCCGCGAGATCTACTGCGGCGAGAGCCTCGTGGCTACTCAGATAAAAAACTGATCGGAGCTGCTCTATGTCGGATCTGGATAGAGTCAGAGAACTGTTTCAGGGCGACCGCTTCGCTTCTGTGAACGGCATGGTCATCGATGAGATCGGCGACCACTACGCTAAGTGCAGCGTGACTATCAATGATGACCACCGCAATGCTATGGGCGGCGTTATGGGCGGTGTTCACTTCACCCTCGCTGACTTCGCTTTCGCTGTCGCTGCTAACTGGCAGCATATGGGTACCGTCGCCCTCAGCACCGATATTGCTTTCATCGGCGCTGTGAAAGGGGATAGGCTCACTGCGGAGGCTAAGCTGATAAAGGACGGCAGAAGTGTCAGCTGCTACCATGTGGAGGTGCGCGATAACCTCGGCAATATCGCTGCCGATGTGAAGGTCGTCGGCTTCCATAAAGCCTGAAATGTGATGTGCCTGTTGTCAGTTAACGCTGATGACAGGCTCTTTTTGCTGTTTTGCCATATATTGTTCAAATATATAAATTTCCGGAAAAGCATTGACTTTTTACCCGGTTGGGTATATAATAACATCGCTGAATTATTTTTTTACCCAGGGAGTTTTTATGGAAGAATTTGAATTATTCCTCAATAAGCTTTTTACAAGCGATGAGATCTATGCCGATACCGCCATTAAGCTCGGCAATGCCAATATCACCGACAGGGACAGCCTCGCCGCTTTCCTTATGTCTCTCGAAAAACCTGCCAAGTTCAGGCTCTTCGTCTCTGATGAACCGATCGATAACACCACTGTGAACGAGATCACCGATACCTTCCGCGAGTGCGAACAGAACAGCAAGTTCATCAATATGGAGGTAATCGTCGATGAGTTCCTTAACCTTATCGATGATACCGCTCACCTCACTCACGAGAGTAAGCCACGTACCCTCGTTCACCGCGACGGCGACCTGCATCCCGCTGTCCATGTGTGGATAATCCGCCGCAAAGATCAGGGTATCTTCGTTCTGCTCCAGAAACGTGCCCACGAAAAGAAGATCAGCCCCGACTGCTACGATGTGTCCGCTGCCGGTCACCTCAGTCAGGGCGATGAGTTCCGCAAAGCAGCTGTCCGCGAGACCGAGGAAGAGCTGGGCCTCAAGATCCACGGCAGCGACCTCGAACACGTTGGCCTTATCGAAAATCACTACACTCAGGGCGATATTCACGATAATGAGCTCCGCTGCGTCTACCTCTACCGCGGCAGCGTCCATATCGAGGACCTCGTGCTCCAGTCCTCTGAAGTCTCAGATGTGTGCTGGGCTGAGGTCGATGAAATGCTCACTACTATCGATGACGGCGATTTCGAGAACTGCATCGATCTCAGGGAACTGGCTCTTATCAAAAAGGCTGTGTTCTGATTTTGGTATAAAAATTGCCCCGAAGTCTTTACTTCGGGGCTTTGTTTGTCTATTGTCCTTACTTCTCTGCAAGCAGCTTCTCTGCACTCGCAAGCTTTACACAGATTATAAACAGCTCTACTGCCTTTGCAAGATCTTCCATGCTCGGGTATGTAGGTGCAAGTCTGATGTTCTTGTCTTCAGGATCTACTCCGTAGGGGAATGTTGCTCCTGCGCCGGTCAGCGTTACGCCTGCCTCTGCACAAAGCTTTACGATCTTCTTCGCACAGCCGTTAAGTGCGTTGAAGGAGATGAAATATCCTCCCTCCGGATCTGTCCAGCTGCCTATGCCAAGCGGTGCGATCTCTTTGTTCAGAGCCTCTGTTACAAGTCTGAACTTCGGTGCGATGATCGCCTTGTGCTTCTTCATGTGCTCTACCATGTTGCTGAATGTTCCGAAGAACTTTACGTGCCTCAGCTGGTTCATCTTGTCGTAGCTGATAATGCTGATGCCAAGATACTTCTTCAGCTCATCGATGTTCTCCTTGCTTGCGCCCATTACTGCTACGCCTGCGCCGGGAAATGTTACCTTCGATGTGGAGCCGAATATGTACACGATGTTCTCGTTGCCTGCCTTCTTTGCCTCATCAAGTATGTTAAGTATGCACTTCGGTGAGTCGGTCAGATGGTGGATACAGTATGCGTTATCCCAGAATATGCGGAAATCCTTTGCAGCTGTCTTTAATGATGCGAATCTCTTTACTGTCTCATCACTGTAGCTGATGCCGTCCGGATTGGAGTACTGCGGTACGCACCAGATTCCCTTGATGGATTCGTCTTCTGCTACCAGCTTCTCTATCATGTCCATGTCGGGGCCTGTGGGTGTCATGGGGATATTTATCATCTCTACCCCAAAGAACTCTGTTATCTTGAAGTGTCTGTCATATCCCGGTACCGGACACAGGAACTTTACCTTGTCCAGCTTGCCCCATGGTGTGTTGCCAAGTATTCCCTTGTTGAAGGCTGTCTGGACTGCCCAGAACATTGCGTTAAGGCTTGAGTTTCCAAATATGATTATCTCATCTGTGTTTACTCCTATCATCTCAGAGAAGAATTCCTTCGCCTCCGGGATTCCGTCAAGGAGTCCGTAGTTTCTTACATCTGTACCACAGCTGCTCATGAAGTTGCCGTCGTCAAATACATTGAGCATATCCAGTGAAAGCTCCAGCTGCTCCTTGCAGGGATTGCCTCTTGACATATTGAGACACAGTCCTTTTGCCTTGAAATCGTTGTAGAGCGCCAGATTTTCGTCTCTGAATGCTGTAAGCTGCTCCTTGGTCATCTGAGATAAATTCATTTACGGGATCTCACCTTTCGTTATTCATTATACTATGCAGCCTACGGCTGCATTTGTTTTTTATTTACCATGTAAAAGTATACCATAGCGTAGCGACTTTTTCAAGGTCATAAGATGACAAATAATATGGCGAAAAACCGCTTTTTTTTAGCGCTTTCAGCATATTAAATCCGGAATATGTCTATATATCACGGTGAATTGTACGTCATACACGGACAGGTATTCTCAGCTTTTACTAATTCATCACTGCTTTTTTATACAGTTTTGTGCAGTGTGACTATTTCATTTCTGTACGTTTCTTTGCTGTTTTTTTGTCAATCTGCAATTGTTATGTTGACTTTTGTATATTGTTGGTGGTATAATACTTTTTGGAATACTACTATGCTATGTGTTCTTAATGTTAAGGAGGTATTTTAATGAATTGTTGTTTTAAGAAGATCTCTGCCGCTGTCCTCGCGCTTACTATCGTTTGTGCTGCTGCTCCTTCTGCGGGATATGCCGGTATTCTTCGTCCGGCTGTTACTGCCGGTGCTGTGGGCTCCGGCGTTTCTTTCGATGCCGAGTCCGGCGTTCTTACGCTCAGCGGTGCGTTTGCCGCAGCTGATGTCCGGACAATACTGGATAATAGAAATATTACTGTCAATAAGATCATCGCTGACGAAACCGCGGTTTTCCCGGCTGACTGCACAAGGCTGTTCAGCGGAAATGCTGTTATCGATATGATCGATATTTCAAAGGCTGATACTTCCGGCGTTACTTCTATGAACCTGATGTTCGCCGGTAATACATTTAATAACATCATTCTCGATGGTATCGATACTTCTAATGTTACAAGTATGAATGGTATGTTCGCAGTTTCTAAGATCGGTAACCTCGATCTGTCTTGCCTCGATACTTCTTCTGTAACCGATATGGGCAGTATGTTCGCAAGCTGTACTGCAAACGATATTATTCTTTCAGGTCTTGATGCTTCTGCTGTTTCTAATGCTGATTTTATGTTTGTCGCTTGCAGCGCAAGGATCATCAATATGGACGGAATTGACCTCTCCGGTCTGACCCGTTTGGACGGTCTGTTCGCCTCTTGTATTGCTGAGAAGATTATATTTACCGGCGTAGATGCCTCAAAAGCAACCTCTATGGTGTCTATGTTCGGCTCGTGCAGTGTTAAAGCTATCGACCTCAGCGGAATTATTATCCCTAATGTCACCAATATGAACGGTATGTTCTATTCCTGCCGCAATACTGATTATATCGATCTCAATAACATCAATGCTTCTGCTGTAGTTTCTATGAGCGGTATGTTCAACGAATGCTTTAAACTTAAAACTGTTGACCTCAGCTCTTTCACCACTGCAAGTGTTGAAACACTGGACAGTATGTTTGGAAACTGCCAAAGTATTGAATCCATCAATTTCGGGAATTTCGATACTTCTCATGCTACTACCATGAATGCTATGTTCATTGGCTGCAAGAAACTCGTATCCCTTGATCTCAGCAGCTTCGTTCCCTCTGCTGTCGAGAATATGTCTCAGATGTTTGAAGAGTGCAGAAGCCTGGAATCTGTTGCCTTCGGCAATTTCGACACCTCTAATGTAACTACTATGTACTCTATGTTCGGCTTTTGCGAAAAGCTCGGCTCCCTCGATCTGAGCAGCTTCAGAACTGCCAAAGTTCAGAATATGAGAAATATGTTCTCTGGCTGCAAGAGCCTTGAATCCCTCGACCTCAGCAGCTTTGATACTTCCGGTGCTTCAAATCTCTCATATATGTTTACTGACTGCTCAGCTCTGACTGATCTTAATGTCAGCAGCTTCGATACTTCTAATGTTGAAAGCATTGAGGGTATGTTCGGCTACTGCACTTCGCTTTCGTATGTCGATGTCAGCAGCTTCAATACCAATAAGATCTCAGGCGTTCAGAAAAGCTTCAATGGCTCCACTCTGCTCGCTCCTTGCATCAATACTGTCAACGGTATGAGCATCTCACTGGACGGTACTATCGGCGTTAATTACTACGCTTCCCTCGGCGTCAACACCGCTAAGGCTGTTCTCAGCGGTCCAAACGGCGATGTGACTATTACCGATCTGGAAAAGTATAAGCAGACCGACGGTACTTATAAGTTCACCTATAACGTTAACTCCGTTCAGATGAGCGATAATGTATCTCTCAGATTCTTCGACGCTCAGGACCGCCAGCTCATTACTCTCAAATATAACGGCGTTCTCTCTAACTACTCCAGAGCTGATTACAGCGTCAGAAACTATATAAATGATTCTTCTAAATTTGAGAATAACCAGAAACTCGCTGCTCTCGCTAATGCTCTCAATAACTACGGCTATGCTGCCGAAAATTACTTCCTCGGCAAACATAATGCCGTTAAAGGTATCGACAATATCAAAAAGTCTGATCTCGATCCGTTCAAGCCTTCCTTCGGCAATGATGTCAGATTCTCTCTGGTACTCGATTCCGCTACTGCTGCAAGGATCTATACCGACAGCAATGATGTGCTTATCGATGGTGTAGCTGTATCTCCTTCTACAAGCAAGTACGGTCAGTTCTATGAGCTCTCTGATATTCCGGCTCATATGCTCCGCGCTGAACACTCTGTTTCTATCGACGGTAAATCTTATTCCTTTAACCCTATGTCCTACTCTTACCGCGCTCTTTATAACGATAACGCCAGCAAACAGCTCACTGACCTCGCTAAGGCTCTCTATGTCTATTCCTTCACCGCTATTGATTACTTATACTGAAAACCTGTCTTTACATGATACATTTGCAGACAGCTTCTGAACGAAAGGAGATGCACTATATGAAGAATTCTTATTCAGCTCCTGAACTGGAGATAGTTTACTTCGATGCTGAGGACGTTATTACTGCAAGTCCCCTCGAAGTTGAACCACAGTGACCTTTGCGCAGCCGGCAGTTTTTCTGTCCGGCTGCTCTCTTTTTCCGCTTTTCCCCCTCATGACGGAGAAATTTTAAAAAATTGTTGAATTTTGATTGGATCTGTGCTATACTGATATAAGTAGTGCTCTTCGGTAAGCTGTCTTGCCGATCACGCTTCTGACTACGTTCTTCTGGCGCTGTGCTGTGCCTTGCACTCACTCCGCCTCTTAATATCACGGCGCGGCTGTCCGCCGGTAATGTTCAGCCTCCGCTTTCGCGGACCGGAGTGTCTTATCATGAATTTTGATCTCATCTCTACTCTCGCTCAGACTGAAGTCGAAAAGGTCGGTCTTTTCCCTTATCCGGCTAAGCTCCATGTTATCTTCTGTATCATCGCTTTCGTCTTCTTCCTTATCAGATTTTTAAGACATAAGCGCATATATCGCCTTATCCTCGCTGTCGCTGTCCCGATCTCTCTGCTTATTCAGGTATCTGACAGCAAAATGCTCTATTACTTTGTCGGCGGCGTGGAACTGGTCCTCATTCTGACTGCCTTTATCTCCTCTTTCTTCGATAAACACGTCGATAAGGAGGACAATCAGCCTCAGACTGCCAGTGATGGTGACAATAAATGAAGATCGCTGTTCTCGATTGGTATACCGTCAATATCAGCGGCGATATTTCTACCGATATGCTCCGGGAACTCGGTGAGGTCAGGATCATCCCTCTCACTAAGCCCGAGGATACTGCCGCTAATATCGGTGACGCCGATATTGTACTCTGCAATAAGGTGCTAATTACCCGTGAGGTCATCGATTCGTGCCCGAATCTCAAGTATATCGGTCTGTTCGCTACAGGCTACAATAACGTAGATGTGGCTTATGCCGCGGAAAAAGGGATAACCGTCTGCAATGCCGGTCAGTACTCTACTAATGCCGTCGCTCAGCAGGTCTTCGCTTATATCCTCGACCACTTCAGCCGCGTGCGCGATTACGATACTGCCGTCAAAAACGGCGAGTGGGAACGCTTCCCTTCTTTCTCCTACTTCCCTATCCCTACCGGCGAGCTCGCCGGTAAGACCCTCTCCGTTGTCGGCTTCGGCTCCATCGGTCAGCGCGTCGCTCAGCTCGGCGATGCCTTCGGTATGAATATCATCGCCTCCTCACGCACTAAACGCGATACCCCCTACAGATGGGCGGATCTCGATTCCGCTGTCCGTGAGGCTGATGTCCTTACCTTCCACTGTCCGCTCACCGAGCAGACTAAGGAGCTCATCAATGCTGAGCTGCTGGGCAAAATGAAGAAAAATGCCATCATTATCAATACCTCACGCGGCGGCGTTGTCAACGAGCCTGACCTCGCTGCTGCTCTTAACTGCGGTACTATCGCCGGCGCTTACCTCGACGTTCTCGTCAATGAGCCTATGTCGCCCGATACTCCGCTGAAATATGCTAAAAACTGCGTCATCACTCCCCATACCGCCTGGGCGGCTTTCGAGACCAGAAGCAGACTGGTCAGCATCGTCTGCTCCAATATCAGGGCGTGGATGAACGGCTCGCCTACTAATAAAGTCAACTGAAAGAAGCTTCGTTATGAGAAATATTTCCGATAAAAAGCGTATCGTCATTAAACTGGGTACCTCTACCCTCGCTCATAAGACCGGTAAGCTCAATATCCGCCGCATGACTAACCTCGTGCGCGTTATCTCTGACCTCCATAACTCCGGCAGAGAGATCATTATGGTCTCTTCCGGTGCGGTCGGTCTCGGCGCCGGTAAACTGGGTCTCCCGGAAAAACCACGCGATACTAAAATGAAACAGGCTGTTGCTGCTATCGGTCAGTGCGAGCTCATGCACGTTTATGACGATATGTTCGAGAAGTACAGCGTCACCGTCGCTCAGATCCTCCTCACAAAAACTATCATCAATAACCCAAACCATTGCAGTAACTTCAAGAATACCGTCGAGACCCTCGTCGGTATGGACGTTATTCCTATCGTTAACGAAAACGATACCATCGCTATCGATGAGCTGGAACTGGAGATCGGTGAGAATGACTCCCTCTCCGCCCTCGTCGCTGAGCTCTCAGGTGCGGATCTGCTCCTGATACTCTCCGATATTGACGCCCTCTACAGCGATGATCCACGTACTAACCCCGATGCTAAGCCTATCAGAGTCGTCGAGGAGATCACTCCCGAAATCGAAAGTATGGCCGGCGGTGCCGGTTCCTCCCTCGGTACCGGCGGTATGTCCACTAAGATCAATGCCGCTAAGATCGCTGCTGATGCCGGTATCGATATGGTCATCATGAACGGCAGAGATCCCGAAAAACTCTACGACCTCTTCGAGGATAAGGAGATCGGTACCTTCTTT
>CADBNS010000113.1 GCA_902796065.1 Ruminococcus flavefaciens | reverse complement strand
CGGGTCGCCATGCGGATTTAGCTCATCTGGTAGAGCGCCACCTTGCCAAGGTGGAGGTAGCGAGTTCGAGCCTCGTAATCCGCTCCAAATGGCGCTATAGCCAAGTGGTAAGGCAAGGGTCTGCAACACCCTGATTCCCCAGTTCAAATCTGGGTGGCGCCTCCAGAAGAAAAGTCACGCTAATGCGTGATTTTTTTGTTATATACGGAAAAAACACCTGTTACCAGGTGTTTTTTATATTATTATGTAGTTCATTATCTCAGATACCTGTTCCTGCGTCAGCCCTTTGACAAGAAGCAGCTCATATTCGCTTTTAAAGCCACCGAGCTGTTCGCGTAGACTTATGATACTATCAGCAGTCTCTTCGCTGATATGAGGCAGCAGGAGCAGCGTGGAACGCTCTGCGGTATTTATGTTTATGGGCAGGTTATCTTCAAGCGTGGGTGCATCTGGAGTCTCTTCCTCATGAGGTGCTTCCGGAGGCTCCGGCACAACTGCATTTACAGGCTCCGGTTCGGGGATATGTTCATCTGCGGTCGGGTACCACGGATCGGTAACGTATATATTTTCACGAATTGCGGACAGTATACCGTCGCCTATGCCATGTACGAGTAACAGCTCTTCGATATTGTTGAAGGGTCCGCGGTTTTCACGGTAACTGATTATGGCATCAGCAAGGACTTCGCCGATACCGTCCAGCTTCATCAGCTCCTCTTTGTCGGCTGTGTTTATATCCATATATAGCGGTGAGGTCGTAACTGCGGTGGTCACTGCGTCAGGTTTGGCATCTGTTGTGATGCAGCTTGAAGCTGCGGGTTCAGTGGATTCGGACGGACTTGCAGGTCTTACTGTGATGTCCGGTTTTATTTCGGTGTAGTTGCGCGTGAAATATGAGAATGAGTAGATACCGAAAAACAGCAGGCTGGAAATTATGATAATAATGATGTCACGTTTATTCTTCACGGCTTCACCACCTGTCTGAGGATAGTTTTGGACAGCTTAACTCAGCTTTATTATAGCATAGGCGCTGTACGTTTTCAACAAATTGCGGTGATATAATTATATTATAACTATACATATATAGGGTATAAACTATAAGCGTAACTACTATTTACAAAAAACCCCGAATTCGGGGTGGTATTCTTATTGCAGCTTATATTTAACCATCGTGGGAAACCTTTCTGAGGAAAGGCGTTTGACTTCTGCGTTCATGCAAAAGTATACAAACAATTGTTACAAAAACAGAATCAGCAAGCTGTCAATCAGTAAAGGCTGAAACATTTTTCATAAAAAGCAGAGTGGACTAAACCAGAAATCCGCTCTGCTTTTTATTGCTATTCGACCAATAATAAGCCATGATCTTTGTACACACTTCACAAATAATACGGATCCGCAGATTTTTTCAAAAAATAGCGAAGTCTTTTTTCTGAAAAATGGTACTAATAAGTGAAAGGGCAAAAAAATCGCCCTTGAGAGGAGGAATCCCCCTATGGGCAACGGTGAAAGTAGCTACCGCCGTTTCCTTGCGGGCGACAATGAGGGAATGCTTGAAATAGTCTGTGAATATCAGGCAGGGTTAACGCTCTATCTGAACAGCTATGTTCAGGATATTCATCTGGCTGAGGATCTGACAGAGGATACTTTCTTGGAATTGATGTTAAAGCGTCCGAAATTCTCAGGAAAAAGCACTTTCAAGACATGGCTCTTTGCAATAGGTCGTAATATCACTGCAAAGCACCTCCGAAAGCATACAAAACTCAGTGTTGTACCGCTGGAATCGCAAGAATATCTTGCTGTAGAAGAAGACATCGAGGACAATTACATAAAGACTGAACAGGAAAAAATGGTGCATAAGGCGCTGCATAAATTGAAGCTTGAATACAGACAGGTGTTGTTTCTCAATTATTTTGAAGGATTCAGCATAGTTGAAGTAGCCTTGATAATGAAGAAATCCGAAAAATCAGTCAAAAATTATCTGTACAAGGCAAAAATAGCCTTAAAATCTGAACTGGAAAGGAGTGGATTTAATTATGAAGGATCATAACGAAATGTACCAAAGTCTCCTTTCACGATATAATGAGATCCGGGAAAAAAGGAATAGGCGTATCCGCACAATCAGGCGTACAATACCTGTATTAGCAAGTTTCTGCTTATCTGTCGTATTAGGCATCGGTTATTGGAGTAATAACAAAAATCTTCCGAATATCTCTGACCAGAATTATAAGATCGAAGAACCGACATTTGAAACGACTGATAATATAACTGCCACTACAGCTTACATCATTACCTCGACCCGGTCTGATGAACATACGGAGTCTGCGGCATCAACTGTTACTGTGCAAAGTCCGGGAACAGAATGTATAGTTCCCACAGAGAATAACAGTGAAGTTCCCACAGAAGAGGATCAACCGCCTGACAATCATCAACATGATGGTGAAGCAACTCAGCCATCTCAGCGTCCAACATCCAATGTCAGCGAAAGGACATTACTGCCAAAGCAGACTACGATCGATCCTTCATCATCATCATCTCCTCCTGTACCCGAATCATATAGAATACCTGATTTGACGGAAGAGGTGCCGGAAATCATGCCTGAAAAACCAATGGGAGTTCTGACAGATCTTAGTGTCAGCTACGATGAAGCAAAGGAACGGTTTTCACAGGATTTAGTTGAATGTACAGACAGCAGCTTCATTGGATACAAAGCAGGAATAGTAAGTCAGAATGGAAATATCAGTTCAGATAATGCATTCTGCTTGCAGATCACTTATGAATTTACAAACGGAATCGTAAGCATTACTGATCAGGATAGAATGATCGGTTCAAGAGCAGCTGACGGACCAAAACAGTACGATTATCTTGACAGAACATTTATTGATGAAACATTTCCGAATGATGAGAAGATAATAATAGGCTACTATCCTGAGGGCGATCATGGATCAGCATATGTTGCGGTTTTTGACAGATCCGCAGATATATATGAAATTATGGATATGATAATATCCGTAGAAATAAAAAAATGAGGTGAATAATATGAAAAAAAGAATTATATCTTTTATAACAGCAGCAGGTCTTTCTCTTGCATTATCAAATTCATTTGCGGCTTCAGCTGATGGTATTACAGTCAAGGGAGATGTAAATGCTGATGGAAGATTTACAATTGCTGATGCCGTATCATTACATAAATGGTTATTGGCTGTCCCAGATGCAGAACTTGCTGACTGGAAAGCGGCTGACTTTAATAATGACAGAACTGTCGATATATTTGATTTCTGTTTAATGAGACGCGAGCTTATTGTAACATTCGACCTTGACTCAGTCAGGACAGAAAAAGCTGACAAAACAAAGCCGGCAGCAGTAACACCAATAACAGCTGTTTCATCAGATCTTGTCGGAAAACGAGTGAACCTCAGAAATTTTTATGAAGAGATGAAAGAATACTCTGAGGAAGCATCGGCTAAGTACAGCAGCGCGACCGTAGATGAAGTGTACAAGCATATTCTGGGAAACTATGTTATACTTTCAAACGAATCGGAAAAAAAGAGAGATCACCTGCTGGTTATGGACGAAAATGCAAAACTGCATGGAATGGTGAAGATACAGACTGAGACCTGTGTAAAGGTAAAAAGCGGTACAGAGCTTACCGATATACCTTCTTCCGTCAGATACCAGATCAATGGAGATGTATACATTCTGAAAAGCGATGATATGAATGCGGTAAATGAATATGTCGGCTCAATTAAGAATAACGAGAATGTACTCGCTATCGACGCTCACTACGGTATTTATGAAGACACGATAAATAACTTCATGATTGACGGATTCAGATATTATGGCGATGAACTTACAAAAGAATTTTTTGCAGATTATCCGCATCTTGGTCTGAACTCAAAGGAGATTGACACTGAATCCGACACGCATTCCATGTATTGCAAAATAGATAAAAATGCAGAACCGGGCGATATATTCAATGAAATGGTAAGACTGAAGGAAGCTGTAAGCGGAATCGATGCAGTATTTATCCAGACTGAGGCGTGGCTGGAAACTCCCGTTATGTACTATTGCAATTCACCGGTGCTGACAGACTGACTGAAAGGGGATATGGATAACTCCGATTCAGAGACAAAAAGGTGGTGGTGCATTTGAAATTCGTCAAAAGGAACATAATAACTGTAATCATATCCTTTTTAGTAACACTTTCTCAAATATATGTTCCATGTTCAGCTGAAGAACATAGACCCTATGACCGAATGCAGGACTTGATCGTCCTTGACGGATCAACGCAGGAGAATTCAGGAGATATATCATTGCAGTATCAGGATATACCTGTCGCTTCATTCACTGTAAGCGATCTGTCTCCCAATATAGTGACCGACCTTGACCATACGGATTGGTGGTATAGTAAATGGGAGGATTGCAGGTATGTTTTCCTCCCCGTGACCGCCGACCGTGATAACCTTACTATTACATATTCTGCCGATGATATTGTCAAGCTGAATGGTATACCTGTGGAATCAGGTGAGACCACATCTCTGCTTGGTGAGGCTGATACATTCCATATCACAGTTGGCGATGCGGACTGCGGTACACTGAAGATCATGCAGTCCAATATCGGCTGTATCTATCTCTCAACATCACACGGCGGAACAGAGAAACTTGATGCGAACCGCAGTATCACAGAAACCGGAACTACTATCATGCTTAATGCTGACGGCAGCACTGAGTACAGCGGAGTATATGAGAAACTATCTGCTCACGGTAATTCATCATGGGATTACAGCCAAAAGAAGCCCTATAATCTGAAACTCCCACAAAAAGAAAACCTCTATGGTATGGGTAAGGCGAAGAAATGGACTTTATTGGCGAATTATCTCGATCACTCTATGCTCAGAAACAAGCTGACGGAAGAAATGTGCAAGGCTGCCGGAATGGAATGTGTTATGGATTCTGTTTTTGTTGATCTATATGCTGACGGCTCTTATCGCGGAACTTATCAGCTTTACGAACGGGTGCAGATACAGAAAAACCGTATCAATATCCGTGACCTTGAAGAAGCGGCTGAAAAGCTGAACAGCCGAAACCTCGATGCGTATACCCAGAAGGTCGTTGGTGCTGACAGCGCAGGTGAATACAAGGAAAACAGCTATAAATACTATGATATTCCAAATGATCCTGCTGATATAACCGGCGGTTATCTTCTACAGTTTCAGCAATGGAACAGATACGGTCACAAGTGCAAGAGTGGATTTGTGACATCACGGGGACAAGCGATCGCCGTGGACGGTCCGGAATATGCTTCAAAGGCACAGGTAGAATATATCCGTTCATTTGTTCAGGATATGGAAGATGCGATATACTCCGATACAGGATCCAACTCAAAAGGAATTCATTATACTGAGTATCTTGATGTGGATTCCCTTGTGACTGCATATCTTGTACAGGAAATCAGCGAAAACATTGACGCGACCTATTCCAGCTTCTATCTGTGGAAGGATTCTGACCTGACAGGTGACGGCAAGCTCCATTTCAGTCCCGCGTGGGATTTTGATCTGGCATATAATAATTTTCCGACACAGCGTATCAATTCAGAGGGTAATAGCGGCTATTCTTACAAGCCTGATAATTTGTTTGCTGCCTGTTTCCCCATACATGGGTATGAGGACGGCGGCGTGACTTCCTCATCAGGCAGCGGCCGCCCGACTGTTGGTATCAGTTGGATCGGACAGCTATACAAAAATGAAGATTTCGTAAAGCGTGTTGCAGAGCTATATTTTGAGCGATTCGAGCCATTCCTGCAATCGCTGACAGAAGGCGAAAACCCATATATCACACAATTGGCAGAGAATATCCGGAACTCAGCAGAAATGAGCAATGCGCGATGGCATACCTATGGCGGTGCAAATTATTCTTTTGCGTTCAGCTTTGCCACAAGCGGAGTATCATACATGGATTCAGTAAACAAAGTCAGCGACTATATCAAACAAAGGACACACTGGCTCAGTGATCTGTGGAAACCCTATACATATGTCAGAGGTGATGTGAACGGCGATGGTACACTGAATATATCCGATGTAGTATTATTACAGAGGTGGCTTCTTGCCGTACCTGATACAAGTCTGAAACAATGGCAGGCTGCTGATCTATGTAATGATGAGCGGTTAGATGTATTTGATCTATGCCTGATGAAACGTGAACTGCTTTATCAATAAAGTATAGCCTATTGAAATAAAAAAGTCCTGAGATGTGCCGGACTTTAGTATTTATGAAAGATGAAAAAGGTCCGGTATACCGGATCTTTTTTGTTATCCGTTCTTATTGCTCCCCCAACTAAACTTTGCCAACCAATGCTCAACATAAAGAAAATATATCTGCGTCAGAAAAACTTAAGAACCTGTCCACATAGGGTGAATGTACGGATTTTCAGGCATAGTTTTGTCGGTGACAAGGCAAAAATCCGCCGACGGGCTGTCGCCCTTCAAGGATTTTTAACGCAGTCATCGGCAAAATTTGACGAAAAGACGTGCATGAATCCCTATGTGGACAGGTTCT
>CADBNS010000112.1 GCA_902796065.1 Ruminococcus flavefaciens | reverse complement strand
CTGAAAATCCGTACATTCACCCTATGTGGACAGGTTCTAAGCAGCTGTTTTTGCTACTCATCATATGTGTATTTATAGTTGTCAAGACGTGCCTCGAAATCAATGACTGGAAGAGGTCTGTCAAAATAATAACCCTGTGCGATAATGCTTTTCTGCTCCTTCAGCAGCTCGACCTGCTTACGGGTCTCAACTCCTTCTGCTACGCACTCAAGTCCCATTTCCTTTGCCATTGCGACTACGTGCTTCAGCATTATGTCCTTCTTCTTGTCGTAATTCTCTTCGTCCTCCGGCAGAAAACTCTTGTCTACCTTCAATACGTCCCACGGAATGTCCTTGATAAGCGTCAGTGACGAATAGCCTACGCCGAAATCGTCTACTGATGTGGAGATACCTGTCTCCTGCAGTCCGTTGATAACACGTTTCAGATCCTTGAACTCTACGTCCGTTGTGGTCTCTGTCAACTCTATTTCTATGTACTTGTGCGGTACATTGTTCTTGTCAACTATACTTACTATATGCTTCAGAAGGTCCATGTCTGACAGGTGCCGGCGCGACAGATTCACCGATACCTTCACCACTCGCCTGCCTTCATCAAGCCAGCGCCTTATGTCACGGCATACGTGATCCAGCATATAGAAATCCAGCCGGCATATGCTCATGTCCTTCTCAAGGACCGGTATGAACTGGGCAGGGGAGACCAGCTCTCCTTTATGCCTCCAGCGGCAGAGCGCTTCGGCTCCTACGATGCACATATCATCCATGGATACCTTCGGCTGATAGTATACCAGAAATTCTTCGTTTGCAAGGGCGTCGGAAAATACCGAGCTTATCTCAAGGTCGTGCTTGTGCATCTTCATCAGATCTTCGCTGAAGAATGCTATATCGTGCTTTGTGCGATTCTTGGCACGGGTTATCGCCATGCTTATCCGGTCCATGACCACTGTGGGGTCGTTGACCGGTATGGTGTCGTCAATTACATATATTCCGGCTGTGGCTGATACGAATACACGGTCGCCCGTATTGTCATCGTATATTATCGCCATGCCTTCCATTGCTTCGATAAGCTTGTCTACCTTTTCCTTATTTATCAGCAATGCGAAATTGTCTCCGCCTATCCTGCATATCAGCTCCTCTGAATTGAGCATCTTCTTGATACTGTTGATGTAGCGGCGCATTACTATGGTTCCGTATTTCCTGCCTATCTGCATATTTACTGCTGAAAATCGCCTGAGGTTGAAATATACTGCTGCATACCCTGTAAGCTGTCCCTTTGTTATCAGCTCACCGATGTACCTGAGATAGTACTTTACATTGTGTATACCCATATCCTCGTCGTAGTAGGTCAGCATATGGATCCTCTTCATCAGATTGCTCCTGCCGTTGAAAACAAACAGGGTGGAGACCAGTACATCTATACGGTCTATCTCCAGCTTGCTCCATTCAGCTGCCCCAAGTACAGGGTATATCCTGTACTTTACCACGTTCGCCATGCCAGTTACGCGGCGTCTGAGAAGCGGATGCTCTCTGTCATAGTTGTCTGATGTGTAAAGTATGGTGGTCTGGCAGTTTTCTTCGTTTTCGTCGTCAAATGTGTCGTAGAACCGTACATCAAGATGTCCGATGCGGAGCATTGTGCACATTCCGCGGCAGACGTCCTGTACCTCCGGTGAGGTGGAATCAAGCAATCCCTCCATTTTTCGCAGAAAATCATCGATCTCCTTCAGATAAATATTATCGATCATATATATACCCCCAAACATTCACACTTTTTGCGCTGATTATACGATCTGGAATATAATTTCATCCAATATAATTATACCATATTGACTTGATAAATGAAAGATAGTTCAGCAAATTTTGTATGATTACACAAAAGCAATATGCTCCATTTAGCTAATAATATATTATCGCTGCTTTACAACGACCTTTTTTCATGGTATAATGTTTATCGGAATTATTTTTTTATTATTTTGAGGTGTTCTATGAGCAGGTCTAACAAAAATTCTAAGTCTGAAATAGTCAAAAAGTCAGCAGGTATCCTCAGAAATAAATGGTACCTCTACCTCACGGAGTTTTTCGCAGGTATGTCCGTTATGGCTGTGGAGCTTGGCGCAAGCAGACTGCTCGCTCCGTATTTCAGCTCCTCACAGATCGTGTGGACTATTATTATTGGTACTATTATGATCGCTATGGCTCTGGGTAATATCTACGGCGGAAAAAGTGCCGATAAGGATCCTTCTCCCGACAGACTCTACGGCCGCATCCTTGTCGCCGGTGTCTGGATCGCTGCGATCCCTTTCCTCGGTAAGTTCATTATCATGGGTATCTCCGCTGCTCTCGTCCTTACCGTCAATACTAACTTCCTCATATGGGCCGCTTTCATTACCTGTATGGTCGTTTTCGTTTTCCCGCTCTTCCTCCTGGGTACTGTTACCCCTTCGCTGGTTAAATATACCGTTGACAGCCTCGATGACAGCGGTAAGACCGTCGGTACACTCGGCGCGTTCAATACTATCGGCAGCATCATCGGTACCTTCGTGCCTACATTCATTTCTATCCCTGCTGTGGGTACGGCTGCCACTTTCGTCATTTTTGCCGCTGTTCTCCTCGTACTCGCTGTGATCTATTTCATCTCTGCTCACAAAGGCGCTGTGAAATGCTCTTCCGCTGCTGCCCTATTCCTCGTCTTCGGTCTGCTGGCTAACTGGCTCGGCTTCGCTTTCTGGGATAAGGAGATCTCCTATGAGGGGGAGTCTGTCTATAACTACCTGCAGGTCAAGGATAACGACAGAATGACTGCACTCTCTACTAACGTTCTCTTCGGCGTTCAGTCTGTCTATATGAAGTCCGGTGAACTCACCGGTCTGTACTACGACTACGCTATGGCTGCTCCGCTTATGGCGGATACCGGCAGCGATACCACTGATATTCTTATCCTCGGTATGGGTACGGGTACCTATGCTACTCAGTGCAGGAATTACCTCGGTAATGTCAATGTGGAGGGCGTTGAGATCGATGAGAAGATCACTCAGCTCTCACGGGATTATTTCAACCTGCCAGATGAGGTATGCGTCACTACCTACGACGGCCGCGCTTTCCTTAATGTATCAGATAAAAAATACGATGTTATCATGGTCGATGCGTATCAGGATATTACTATCCCCTTTCAGATGTCCTCAAGAGAGTTCTTCTCCCTCGTCAGGGCTCACCTCAAAGAGAACGGCGTTATGGTCGTTAATATGAATATGCGCTCGGAACAGTCCGATGGTATCAATATCTGGCTTTCTGATACTATCGCAAGCTGCTTCGGTGAGGTCTATACCGTCGATGTTGCCGGTTCCACCAACAGGGAACTGTTCGCTTCCGATAACGCCGGCATGATCGATGTGTTCCGCAGAAACTCCGCCCTCACCGAATACGAAAAACTGTTCTCCATTATGTCACGGGTCAATGACGGACTCGTAAGGTACAGCGGCGGCGATAAGATCTTCACCGACGAT
>CADBNS010000111.1 GCA_902796065.1 Ruminococcus flavefaciens | reverse complement strand
TCGCCCTTCAAGGATTTTTAACGCAGTCACCGGCAAAATTTGACGAAAAGACGTGCATGAATCCCTATGTGGACAGGTTCTTATTCCTTTACGTATACAGCGGTGATCTCAGCGATGTATGCTCTGTGGTAGGGGTCGGTTGCGAAAAACTGTGCCGGAATGCCGTCGTCTGTCAGGAATCCGCTCTCTTTCAGGTCATAGCTGTACAGCTTTCTGCAAACCAGCACCATATCAGCCTGATCGAAGCCTACCTGTCCGTCGAGTACAGCGGGAGTAAGACCGGTCTCCTTCATCTTGTCGCAGTCCCTGCCGGAGTGCGAACCGCAGAAAGACAATGCCTTGCGGAACTCCTCACCGAAGAAAGATGCGGTGAAGTACTCGCTGTCCTCCACAAAGCCGTATGTATAGCGGTTCGGACGGATATAGCAGGTCAGGACATTCTTGTTCCAGAGAACGCCCAGCTGACCCCATGAAGCGGTCATGGTGTTGAATTTGTCAGCAGTTCCGGCAGTAAGGAGCATCCACTCCTTGCCTATTTTGGTGAATGGGTTGAAGCTGAGTTCGTTAATATCCTTTTTTACGAATGACATAGTTATACCTCCTGTTACACCGCCTTTTTCAGTGCTGATCTGTAGCGCAGGCGGAGTCTGTCTGTGATGAGGGCAATGAATTCTGAGTTAGTCGGCTTGCCCTTGCCGGTATCGACTGTATAGCCGAAGAATGAATTGAGTGTATCCACGTTGCCGCGGTCCCATGCGATCTCAATAGCGTGGCGTATGGCACGTTCCACACGGGAAGAGGTGGTGTCATACAGTGAAGCCACGGTAGGGTAGAGGAGCTTGGTCACGCTGTCCAGCAGCTCCTTGTCGCGTATGGAGTAGAGAATAGCGGTGCGCAGGTAGTGATAACCCTTGATATGCGCCGGAACACCAAGCTGGTGGATCATATCCGTAACGACTATCTCCATATCGTCGCTCATACTGCCGCCGCGTTCGCCCACAGCAGAGCTTATGGCGTTGTACAGGTCATCAGCCTCATATGGCTGGAGCATGAACCGTGCCGCGCCGTTGTCCATGACCTGCCGCTCGATGAATTCGTTGTCGCAGGCGGACGTTATAATGAATACGGGGGACTTGCCGCCCATATCGTTTATACGCTTCATAAGTCCGATAATATCGCCGCCGGGAGTGTTAACATCGATAACGGCAACATCGGGAGGGTCGCGGCGGACTGATTCGTAAATGACATCGCAGTCCTTGCGGCGGGTGTAGGTATACAGACCGCGTTCCCTCAGCTTATTCGCTATGCTTATGCCGATTCCGGCAGAATCATCACCTATGAGTACTTTGAGCTTATCGTTCATTATTTTAGACCTCCTTTAGTTCAGTAAGTCTATATTACCACAGGATACCCTGTCATGCAACGGAATATCCGGGGATATGAAGGGATAAGTTATCGGGAAATGGCAAATGAGCGAAAGCGTGGTAAACTGAGTCGAAAAAAGCAGCTATTTGCGGAAGATGCGTCCCTTGACCCTGCCGAGGCTCTCCTCAGCAAGAGCGCGTACCCTTGTACCTTTCGGGAACATCTTGTCCAGCAGCTTCTGTGCACCGCTCTCCTTTGCGGCAGTAAGCCGCACGGGAGCTGTTTCAGCGTCCTCAGTGATGTCGGTCCAGGCGACGAAATCCGCAGGGGAGAGGTACTTCTCCAGCAGGCTCCTGTCGCCCGGACTGCTGTGCTTAGTGAGGTATTCCAGCGGCAGAGCACAGCCTTCACAGCCGAATTTATCGATGAAATCGGCGAAATGAGAGCGGTATATCTTCACGAAATCCTCCCTGCCGGCAGAAGTCTCGCGGCATTCCTCCAAAGCTCTGACCAGTGCAGTCTGAACGCCGTCCTGCGGTTTGAAGTCCTTGATAAGTGTCAGCGGACCGCCCACAATGAAGCCTATCATGTACAGGTCCTCGCAGAAGTCGCTGAGCGGCTTTTTGGGCTGCATAATGTCGAAGCCGTAGTCGGAGTAGATGCCCAGTGCACAGTGCAGACCAAGATACTGCGGCTGGTCGTAGCTGTACATACATTTCTGCTCGATGAATCCGCGGAGCTTGCCTGAGCGCACCATAGAGTAGTTCTCGGTATGCAGGAGCATAGCCTTACTTCCGCGTACTATAGGCTTTTCAACGTCCTTGTCGAAGTCGCTGCCGATGCTTATGAGCTTGTCTGCGGAGACTCCGGCTTTTTTTGTTATGGTCTCAAAAATGGTGAGCCTGTCGGCTTCGGGAAGCTCAGAGGTTATGATGAGGGCGTTGCAGGACTCATATCCGCAATGGCTGAGGATATTCACGATCACACTGCGCGGATAGAAGCTGTCCGTGACCACGACGATCTTTTTCTTCTTTCGCCTTGCAGCACCGAACAGCTCATAGCCGCATCTTCGGGGATAGGCGAAGTAAATAGCAAGCTCCATTTCGCGCTTCATCAGGGCATCGCGGCTGTCGGGAGTGATCTTGCTTATCTTCATAAGAATATCGTAGATCAGCGCCAGCGTCACCGGAGCGCTGTCACGGCATTTCTTCACAGCCTCCTCTTGAGCCTTCATGCGCAGCTCAGTGAAGGTGCTTTTGCCGATATACAGGCTTTGGAACTGTTCCTCCATGAGCATGAACATATCGTACTGCTCGGAAAACGGCATGACCGTAAGAGTATCCTCCAGCCGGAAACATACTGCCCTGATGCCGGACTGTTCGATTTCCTGCGTCATTTTCTTCATGAGCGCAGTCTGGTCAGCTGAGAAAGGTCTTGCGGGCGAAATTCTTTCGTGCATAAGCGCCTCCTGTTATTCCTGCGGAGCTTCGGTGTCGTTATTTTCGGGAACTGCGGTAGTTTCGGTCTCTGAACCGTTATCAGCCTCAGCTGATGCGGCAGTATCCGCAGCAGTAGTAGTTGAGGTGGAAGCGGTATCGGTAGTGGCAGCCTCGGTGGAGCTCTGCTCGTCCTTGTCGTAGCCGCGCATTGTGCGGTATTCGTCCAGAGTCAGCGCACCGTCGGAGTTATAGGCTCTGATGAGTGCGTCCTTGGAGGTATACTCACCGGAGAAACTGCCGTCCTTGTCCATGAGGTACTTGCCGTACCACAGACCGTAGAAACTCCACACGGAGTTATCGCGGAAGCAGGCGTCGATGTCGGGGATAGTGCTGCATTCGCTGAGAGCGATGAGCTTGCGCTTTCCGACGATATTCTGCATAGCAAGGAACTGTTCATAGCGGCTGCCGTACTCCTTGTCCTTGTCCATATATATGTCGAGAGCGGCGATGTCGAAGGTATTCTGGCTAACCATAGTGCTCTTGCTCTGACCGTTCCATATCCAGATGAGGTTATCCAGCTCAAAGTACTTGGTGAAGCGGTCGTACATCAGCTGCCACAGCCATTTGTAGTCGTCCGTACCGCTTGCGCCCCACCAGAACCAGTCGCCGTAGCCCTCGTGGAGTGGTCTCCAGAGGACGGGAATGCCCTTGTTCTTGAGCTGAAGGAGCTGACCTGCCATATTGTCAATATCGTACATGATGCCGTAGCATTCCTGAGAGATCTTGCCCTTAGCGTAGAGCTCGCGGATCTCCTCCTGCTTCATCTCAGCCAGTTTTACGTCCGTGACAGCCTTGGACAGGTCGAAATCGGTATCCTTTGCGTAGACTGACGGTTTCTTTCCGGGAGCTTCCCAGTACCACATAAGACCGACGATGCCGCCTTTTCTGTGCCATTCGGTGCAGGCATCGATGTCCTTGAAGGTGCTGTCGAAGGAATCGCCGGAGTTGTGCATGGCAGCGAAGCGTATAACCGGGTATTTTCCGGTAGTCTGGTAGATGAGGTCGAGCTCCTTGTTGGAGTCGTCAGAGGCGTACTGACCGGTGATGACGTACTTGCCGAAGTTCTCCGTCAGGAAGCTGAGCAGAGCCTTTGCAGAGTCGCCGGTATCCTCGTTGGCGGGATTCTCATTGGGAGTATAGGCGATACGGCCCAGAGAGGTATTGTTGGACATTTTCAGGTAGTCCAGACGCATATCGCCCTTTGGGAATATTTCCACCTCGCTCTTGCCCTTGGTGAGGAACACTCCGTAGAGGGTAATGAGGGTGAACTCATCGTCGTCCATGGTCTTGAATGAGCTTATCTCCTTGCCGTTGACCACGATGCGGCAGTCCACGATCTTCTTTGATGCGATACTGAAGGACAGGTCGTAGTGCTGGTTGCTGGGAGCATCTACGGTGAACTTCACGCCGGAGCTTCCGTCGTCCTTGAAGCCTGTGACGTAGCCTTCACCGCTGAACGGATTGCGGTTGGGGTCGAGAGTAGTAGTCTCCTGATCCTCCGGCTGTGCAGGCTGGGGAGCTTCCGCCTCATTCTGTTCATCATCGGACTTCTTTCCTTCATTGGCAACTTTGAGGCCCTTGCCCAGCTGAGCCTTTTCGGCTTCGTAGAGGTCTCCGGTAGTTTTCTTTTCAATTTCCGGGTAGGAGATGGGGTAATCGGGGAAGGTAGCGTCCGGAACTATCTCCGGAGCAGCCTCGCCTGAGATCTTTGTTTTCTTGTCAGCCGCAGAACTGCTGCTGTCTCCGCCGGATTTCTTGCTGCTGCATGAAACTGCGCCCGAAGCGGCGATAGCCAATGCAGCTATGAATGCAGTGATCTTACGATACATATTTATCCTCCTGTCAGTCCCTATGGTCTGACTGTGTAAACAGTGCCCGGCTGGGTGTCGAAGATGATAACTCCGTCCTCTGTCCGTGAGCTTACTGATCCTTCGCCGCACAATATGCTTGCGACGCAGTTAAGGCGCAGTCTGCACTCTCCGCCTGATCCGGAGGTCACAGCTGCACTGGTGAGTTTACCGTCCTTCCACTCCATATCCACGGAGAAACCGCCCTTAGCGCGGAGACCTGTGACTCTGCCGCAGTCCCACTCATCGGGAAGTGCTGGCAGGAGCACTATCTCACCGGCAGTGCTTTGCAGCAGAGCCTCGGCGATAGCGGCAGTACCGCCGATATTTCCGTCTATCTGGAAAGGCGGGTAAGTAGCGGTTAGGTTTGGGTTTGTGGAGTGTGAGAGCAGTTTTTTGAGGTTCTCATACACCATGCGTCCGTCGTAGAGACGCGCCCACATATTGGTTATCCATGCGCTGCTCCAGCCGCGGTGACCCTCGCCGTGGATAAGTCTGCGCACCAGAGTAGCGCGGGCAGCATCTGCAAGGCGCGGAGTAGCAGCCGGAGTGATGATGTCAGCCGGGTGGAGAGCGAAGAGCTGAGAGATATGGCTGTGACCGATATTGGTCTCAGTGTAGTCCTTTGACCACTCGCGTATCTGACCATACCTGCCGATCTGCGGCTGATACAGCTTTGCGAGCTTCTCTTTCAGCTCAGCGGACAGGCTTGCATCGCAGTCCAGTATCTCCGCAGCCTCTATAACATCGCGGAACAGCACAGTGAGTATCTGCGAATCCATGGAAGGACCCATGCAAAGACTGCCGCGCTCGCCGTTTTCGTTGATATAGGTGTTTTCCGGAGAAACCGACGGACCTGTTACCAGATGACCTGTGCCATCGTCGGTGATGTAGTCCGCCATGAACTCAGCTGCACCCTTGAGAATGGGGTAGTACTGCCTGAGGAAGTCCTTATCCATGGTGTACTGATAGTGTTCAAAGATGTGGAGTGCGAGCCAGGCGCCGCCGGTAGGCCAGATAGTAGCCGGAACGAATTCGTCCTGTGGAGCGCAGTCGCCCCATATGTCGGTATTGTGGTGGCAGACGTAGCCGCGACCGATGCCGTACATTTCCTTTGCAGCGGTGTGACCGTTCTTCGCGATGCGTTCAAGGAGGCTGAACAGCGGCAGGTGGCACTCCGGAAGTCCGCAGCTCTCACACGCCCAGTAGTTCATTTCCAGGTTCACATTGGTGACGTAGCGGCTGCCCCAGATGGGCTGCATCTCCTCGTTCCAGATGCCCTGCAGGTTCATAGGCTGAGTACCGGGACGGCTGGCGGAGATCATTAGGTATCTGCCGAAGTTGAAATAAAGCTCAATGAGCTTGTTGTCGTGAATAAGGCGGGCGCACTCCTTGGTGTCGAGGACATCGCCTTTCAGTCTTGCGATGCGCTCGTCGGTGGTCAGTTCTGAGAGGTCCTCGCCGGAGTTGTCGGAGAGATTCAGCTCAACGCGGCTGAACAGTTCCTTATAGTCATCAGCGTGGCGGTAGTAGAGCTCATCGAAGCTGCACTGCAGCGCCATTTCGGTATCGACCTCAGCCTCAGCGTCGTAGTTTTCGCCGTAGAAGCTGGTGCGTACAGAGAGGACTATCATGACCTCATCGGCATTCTCAACAGCTAATTTACCGCCTATTGTGCGGATCTCTCCGCCCTTTGCGGAGGCGCCGAGGCAGGCAGCGAAGTTTATGCCGTTGTGACCGCCTGTACCGCCGTTGAATGCGATCATATTCTCACCGCAGGGACGGTTGTCGTCGTAGTAGTCCTCACGGCCGTCGATGTAGCAGTTCATGGAGATATGTCCGGGTTCGGAGGCAGTGAGGTGGACTACCAGAACGCTGTCCGGAGCTGATACGAAGGCGGTGCGTGTATAGGTAACGCCGTCCACGGAGTAGGTCACTTCGGTGGTGGCGTCTGAGAGGTCGAGGGAGCGTTTCAGCTCACGGGGCTTGCCGTTGAGTTCAGTGTGGATATACAGGTCACCGAGGGGCATATATCTGCGTGAATTCGGGGTAACGCCCTGCATTTTCTCAAATGCGACACGCTCAGCCTCGGACAGTCTGCCCATAGAGAGGAGCTCACGGACCTGAGAAAAGCCTTCTTCCGCGTCCGGATTGATGCGGTTTCGCATACCGCCGGACCAGACGGAGTCCTCGTTGAGCTTTATCACTTCGTCATCTGCAATGCCGTAGACCATAGCGCCGATGCGTCCGTTGCCTATGGGGATAGCGTGGTCGAAGTCCTCGGCGTGACCGCGAAAGGTCAGTAGTGTTTCAGTTGCCATAATTATCTCCTGTTTTCGTTGGTCCGGAGCGCCAATGCCAAGCGGACCGGAGCGGTATAACTTGTTCTGATATGTATCCCGTACAGAGTTCGGGACAATTACCGCCTGCAGGCGGTTATGAAAGACACATTTATTATAGCACAGATGGTGCTGATTTGCAAATCCGGAGGGGCGGAAAGGAGAAATTCCTAAAGTTGTTATAAAATGGCGGCAGGAAGTGTGCGGTATTTTGGGCGAAAGTACGAATACAGGCGGCAAAAGCGGGGACTATCTAAGTACTGTACTCTTATGGCTGCTTTTACACGCGGCTATTGAGGGAAACCCTTTTGAAAAAGGGTTCGGGGGATAACCTTTCCTCAGAAAGGTTTCCCCCGATGGTTACATATAAAGCAGCCATAAGAGCGCTAAGGCAGTCCCGCTTTGTCAGTTGTAGTTACGGTAAACATTCGGCGTAACGCCGGTAAGCTGGCGGAACTGACGCATGAAGTACTTATCATCGTCGTATCCGCATTTATACGCTATGGCAGGAAGGCTCATAGCGGTAGTCAGCAGGAGGTACTTTGCAAGGGCGATGCGGCTCTTGATGAGGTCCTGATGGAAGCTGATGCCGAAGAGCTCCTTGTAAGTAGCGCGGAAATGACCGTAGCTGAGGCGGAAAGCCCGGCAGGTCTTCTGTGCGTTCCATTCCTCCTCCGGAGCCTTGTACATGGAGTTGCGCACGCGGAGGTAGTCGCCGTAGTTGGTGTGACACCGCGCATCGGAGAGCTGCTGTATCTTGTGGTTTATCTCCTCCGTGAGGAAAGCCATGCCAACGTTTGCGGAGTCGTTCATGCTGAAGAAGCGTGAAGCTGTGACGAGGGTATCCAGACCGCACTCCTGACTATACAGCGGAGCGTGGGAGATAAGAATGCGGAGCCTGTCCTCGATGATGTCGTTGTAGTTGCCGGGAAGGTCGCCATAGGTAACGAGGGCGAAGGTCTTGTCGGCAATTTTTGCGCAGAACGCATTTTTGTCCACGGACAGCTTTTTTATGCACTCAGCGAGCTCCACATCGAGGCGTACAGAGAGGCTTTGGGCATCGATGCTTGTGTCGTCGGTGAACACGCCGGAGCGGACGAGGACGATGAGGAGGGTCTCGGAGGGTCTGAGGCACTTGAGGGCGCGGTCAAGTTCACTGTCGAAGCCGCGCTTATTGTACAGACCAGTAGCCGTATCGTGGAATACGGAGAGATTGTTGCATTCCAGAAGAGCGTTGATGTCGTTCTTCATGCTGAGTATCATAAGAGCGTTCGCAGCGTTCTTTATCCAGTCTATCATAGTGGAATCGTAGCCTGTAGGGGCGGTATACTGGAAAATGAAATGACCCAGTTCGCGGCCCTGAGAGAATATGGGCACGAAGTAGAAGAAGCGGTCCTTGCCTGCGCCGGGGAGCTCCGGCGGGAACAGCTCCTTACGTGTGAAGAAGCGCGGGTCGGAGTTGGCAGGTTCGGGACTGATTATCCTGTAGCATATCATAGGCTCGTTGTTGGAGCTGACACTGAGGTCGGCTTTATTCCTGATATTGCACCAGTTCTCATAAAGGCAGAGGTAAATACCCTTGACATCGTGGATCAGGTAGGCAAATTCCTGCAAAGTGCGGATATAATCGGCGATGGAGCGGCAGGACGCAGCCTGCTGTTCAAAGTTGCCGGTATAGTTCATATCGCGGTGGAACTTGACATTGCGGATATAGTTCAGCTCCTCCTGGAGGTACTTCTTATCGATGCCGCAGGTGCAGGTATTGCCGCATATCATGCAGCCGGAATCGTCTACCTGTTCGGGCTCTGAGCCGTTTATCATGCTCATGAGCATGGACACAGCCCTTGCACCGAGACCGGCGCGGTTGCGGCGGTATGTGGTGAGGATAGGGGAATGGTAGATGCGGTCGCCGATGTATTCATAGCCGACTACGGTTATATCCTTCGGGGGATTTATACCCAGCTCGAAAAGGCGGTCGATAAAGCCGAACGCCATGTAGTCGTTAGCGCATATGAGTGCCTGCGGGATACGCCGTCTGCCTTCCACGTAGTCATCGGCAAGTTCGGCGCCTGAGGGCATCCAGTAGTTGCCGTAGATAACGTTATCCTCCTCAGTGAAGGGGAGGCCTTTTTCCTCCATGACCCTGCGGACGCCGTCCACACGGAGGAGCGATGTTTCGTAATTCTGGTGACCTGTCAGCACATCGATGCGTCTGAATCCGTGGACTTCGGTGAGGTGCCGTGCGATTTCGATGAAGTCCTTGCGCACATCGGTGTCGATGCAGGTATAACCGGGTATATCGGCGCCGGTTATGATGAGAGGAATTTTGGTATCCTTGAAGTTATCGCAGATAAATTGTTTGAGCTTTGAGTCGATGATCGATTCGCCGGTGAGGATCAGTCCATCGAACCTGTCAGACTGAATGAGCTCATAGATCTTGTTTTCCACTTCGACGTCCGCGAAATACTCGGAAAAATCGTAGACATTGGAGATGACAGCGGTATCAGCGCCGGACCTTGCTGCCTGTGCAAGGATGCCGCTGAGGATCTGCCGCTGTTCGGTTTCCGAGGCGCGCGCGGTAATAATGCCGATAAGCGGTCTCTTTTTTTCATACATAAGTAAACTCCCTTTTCCAAATTAATTTATCTTTTTATATATGTTATAAATTAACTTCTGCATATGTATAAAAATGCAGGCTGAAGCCTCCGCACGATAGCGGCGGATCTGCAACCTATTTTTTTTAACGACAAACTAATTAATTTATCATAGCATAGTATATAAATTAACTGGTGATTCTGATATCCCTTAATATAATTATATCACAAAAAATTCAAAAATCAATAGTATCTTCTTCATTTTTTACACCAAATCTGCATATTGTGGGTTGAAACTTAGTGCTGCGGCATTGTATAATTTGGTTAGAATAACTCATTAGCGGATAATGATTTTATTTAAGTTGAACTTTAGGCAATTCATACTTAAACCGTTGCTGTTAGGCACAGCACCGGAAATCTATTTTGAGGAGATGATCTTAATGAATGCTAAAAAGCTCTATGCTGCTCTTACTGCACTGATCTGCTGTGCAGGCTCTGCGGCAGCATATCCGCAGCTTATCACCCCTGCATATGCGGCAGAGGTCGTAAGCGACACATTCGAGATGAACTACGACGGCTGGCACGGCAGCGACACTGATGTCGTTCTGGAGGCTGTTGACGGAGCTGGATTCGGCGCTTCAAGAGGCATGAAGCTCTCCGGACGTACATCACCTTCACAGGGTGCAAGCTCCTCCAAGGGTCTTTATCTTACCGGCGGAGTAAAGTATGACTACTCCATGCAGGTGTACAGTGAGACCGACGAGAAGTTCACACTTACACTCAGATACATCGACGAAAAAACCGAGAAGGAAACTGTAGTCAAGCTGGCTGAGAAGTCAGTGAAGGCTGGTCAGTGGACAGAACTTTCCGCAGCTTATAAGGCTCCCGCAGGTACTTATGAGTATGAGCTGACACTTACCACAGATTCCACCAGCGATTTCATGTTCGATGCGGTATCCGTTACTACAAAGAAGCCGGCTGCTGCAAAGGCAGCTCCCGCAGGAAAGGGCCTGAAGGACGAGTTCGCAGGCTACTTCCGCGTTGGTAATATCTTCAACCGCGGCACTATCAACAACAGCGGCATCAAGGCTAATATCCTCAAGGACTGCAACGCTGTCGAGTGCGAAAACGAAACAAAGCCAAGCGACACAATGGTGCAGAACGGCTCTACAGATAACAATATAAAGGTATCTCTGAACAACTGCTCCGCTATCGCT
>CADBNS010000110.1 GCA_902796065.1 Ruminococcus flavefaciens | reverse complement strand
AGAGCGGCGCAGCTGAGGTAATCGAGAGCCTTATTATAATTATTCATATTATTTCAACCTGTCTATCTGAGCAGAAAAAGCCTTATTATTAGCGAGAAAATAGATGATAGTACCCTCAATGACGCCGGTAACCGCATAGATGATGAAGCGGTAGAAGAAAGTGACAGCGGGAGCATTGAAAGCGATGCAAAGTGCAGCACTTTTTATGAGTACAGAGCCGATGAGGTGTGCGAAGCCGACAGAGGCAGCGACATTCAGGCGTTTATTGCCGGTAAAGAGCCTGCGTGAGGCGATACCGGCGGTGATACCGACAGCAGCGGCACCCACAGTGATAAGGGGATTTATGGAATAGCCGCGCAGGAGGCTGCCCACAATATCGGCACCGGCGCCGACAGCGCCGCCGACCAGCGGACCGAAGAAATAACCGGCAATAATGACGGTAAGATTTTCGAGGCTGAAACGGAAAGTGTTGCCGATATTTACGGCGAGGAACTTGCCGAGGACGATACTCATCGCAGCGAGAAGTGCGGCAGCGGCCATGATACGAGTGCTGCCGAAGATACTGAGCTGAGTTTTAGATTTTGAGCTGTTGTTTTCTGAATACATAAAAAAACCTCCTTTTCCACATCATACGACAAGAAAAAAGGAGGCAGATACCCTAAATAGTTGTCAATATGAAGCGGGATGCAAAACACGAACCGCAAGCCGGAAGGCTATTCGTCCGGCTGACAACTCCCCGTTCAGCCGGCACTGTACTGCAAGAAGCAGCAGCGCTCGTATTTTTACTCTTCAACGACTACATTATACAGCTCAGAGGGGGCAGGTGTCAATAGGGAAAAAGAATTTTGTAGTTTTCCACTGAATCCACAAAATTTTCCACAAAATTATATGGAATAAATACAAGAAAAATTACTCTAAGTTGATTAATGCGGAATGATTGTAACATTTTCGTAATAAATGCAGGTAAAATCTGTTGACAATGGGGAGAAAAGAGTGGAAAAAGCAGTTCAGACCGTTGAAAAGTGATGATCGTGAAGAGTTTTCAACACAGGTCTGAACATTGGTCAGTATACACATTAAGCCGATGAGTTTTTTGGCAGTATACACAAAAATAGAAATGACAAAAAATAACGGCTTCACTTTTGGATAATAATATGATATAATTATAAGTGGTCTGCCCTGAATGGGGGACATTAAGAACCTGTCCACATAGGGTGAATGTTTGAGTAATGAGGTAAATCCCCACATTCCACGATGGACAGGTTCTAAGGACAGAGAGGTGAATATTATCCGGAAAACATTGTATATTTCCGATCTTGACGGAACGCTGCTCAGTCCTGAGCCGGCGATAACGGCAGCCACAGCTGAGATGATAAACGCATTCACAGCGGCAGGCGGCAGCTTCACATTTGCGACGGCGCGGTCGGTATATTCAGCGCTCCCGATAACATCGGCGCTTGAAATAAACGTCCCGTGCATACTGATGAACGGCGTGAGCATATACGACAGGCGCAGCGGCAGTTACATAAAGAACGAGTACATAGACCCGGCTACATCTGAAAAAGTTCTTGGTGCATTCAGAAAACACGGAGTACACTGCTTCATGTACCGCATAGAAGCCGGAACACTTACCTGTTACTACTCTGAGCTGACAACGCAGGTGATGCGCAGCTTTGCGGAGGTAAGGAAGCACGAATACAAGAAGCCGTTCGTACAGTGCCGGTTAGAGGACGCGATGGACGGAAACACGGTATATTACACCACCACAGGTACGTATGAGGAGCTGTATCCTGTAAAGCAGGAGGCAGAGAAGATAGAGGGCGTGGATCACGCATTTTATCTTGACGTATACAACGATTCATGGTATCTGGAGGTATTCTCACACAATGCATCGAAAGCCAACGGACTGCGCTATCTGCGGGAGCATTACGGATTTGACCGTATAGTGGCATTCGGTGACAATCTCAACGACCTGTCGATGTTTGAGCAGGCGGATATGAAGATAGCAGTCGGCAACGCCCGTGAGGAAGTAAAAGCTGCGGCAGACGAAGTAATACTGCCGAACACAGAGGACGGAGTTGCGCGATGGCTGACTGAAAATAACAGCTGAACACTTGCCGGAGAGATCCGGAGGTACATAAATTGACGAAAGGAAAATGAAGATGAAGAAACTGATGTTAGGAAACGAGGCGTTTGCGCGCGGTCTGTATGAGGCAGGCTGCAAGGTAGTATCGAGCTATCCCGGAACGCCGTCAACAGAGATCACAGAAGAGGTCGCAAAGTACGACGAGGTATACGCAGAGTGGGCACCAAACGAGAAGGTAGCGATGGAGACAGCGCTGGGCGCATCTATCGCAGGAGCAAGATCATTCTGCGGAATGAAGCACGTCGGACTGAACGTAGCGGCAGATCCGCTTTACACAGCGGCATATACAGGAGTAAATGCAGGTATGGTCATAGCAGTAGCAGACGATCAGGGAATGCATTCCTCACAGAACGAGCAGGACAGCCGTCATCACGCGATCGCATCAAAGGTGCCGATGCTTGAACCGTCGGATTCCACAGAATGCAAGGAATTTGTCAAGCTGGCGTTTGAGCTGTCTGAGCAGTTTGACGCACCGTTCATAGTAAGAATGTCCACAAGAGTAGCCCACTCCCAGAGCATTGTGGAGATGGAGGACAGACAGGAGCTTGAGCTTAAACCATACGAAAAGACACCCCAGAAGTACGTAATGATGCCTGCATACGCAAAGGGCAGACACGTATTCGTAGAGGAGCGCACAAAGAAGCTGATCGAGTACGCAGAGACCTCACCGCTGAACCGTGTAGAGATCTCCGACAAGGCAGAATTCGGCGTAATAACCAACGGAGCCTGTTATCAGTACACCAAGGAAGCACTTGGTGACAGGGTATCAGTGCTGAAGCTGGGCATGGTAAATCCGCTTCCTGAGAAGCTGATAAAGGACTTTGCAGCGAAGTATGACCGCATCGTAGTGATCGAGGAGCTTGACGGCATCATCGAGGAGCACTGCCGCAACATTGGCGTGACCAATGTGGAGGGCAAGAACATATTCGGCTACATAGGCGAGATACCGCAGTCAGTAATAGCAGAGAAGCTGCTGGGAGAGAAGAAGGAGTATGTGGCTCTTAATGAGAACATACCGGTACGTCCGCCTGTAATGTGCGCAGGATGTCCACACCGCGGACTGTTCTACTGCCTGAAGAAGCTGGGCGTAACGGTATCCGGCGACATCGGCTGCTACACACTTGGCGCAGCAGCACCGCTGAACGCGATCGATACGACAATATGCATGGGCGCATCTATCTCCGGACTCCACGGCTTCAACAAGGCAAGAGGTGCGGAGTCAGAGCACAAGAGCGTAGCAGTTATCGGTGATTCCACATTCATGCACAGCGGAATGACCGGACTTGTAAATATAGCATACAACAATTCCAATTCAACAGTAATAATCCTTGACAACTCCATCACAGGAATGACAGGACACCAGCAGAATCCGACCACAGGAAAGAATCTGAAGGGTGATCCTGCGGCAGCAGTAAATCTTGAGGAGTTATGCAAGGCGATAGGCATTAAGAGAGTAAGGGTCACAGACCCATACAAGCTTGCAGAGACAGAAGCAGCGATCAAGGAAGAGCTTGCAGCAGATGAGGCATCAGTAATCATCTCACGCCGTCCATGTGCACTTCTGAAATACGTAAAGCACAATCCGCCGTTCGTAGTAGAGACTGACAAGTGCGTAGGCTGCAAGCAGTGCATGAAGCTTGGATGTCCGGCTATCTCCATGAGAGAGGGCAAGGCAGTCATCGACCATACACAGTGTGTAGGCTGCGGAATCTGCAAGGAGCAGTGTAAGATAGGCGCAATAAAGTAATAAACGGTGGTAAAAGGGAGCCATGAAAATAAGGAAAATAGGCTGTCCCTATTGTAGGGTACAGATGGAATACAAAGGAACTAAGAAGATACAGCTTGGCAGGACAGGGCTGATATTTGGGGATCTGGACAATCTGCTGTCGGGAGCACTGACAGCGAGCATCTATGAATGTCCGTCATGTGGAAAGCTGGAATTTTTCCGATACAAAAAAACTAAAAAAGTGAATGGTGATCTGATATGATACAGAATGAGATCTATGAGCAGTTTGAAATATGGATGAACGACCTATTGGAGCAGAACACGATGCCCGAGGATACAGCGGCATTCTGCTTCAATCTCTACGATGAGTCTGAGGACGACGGAGAGCATATCTACGGTGTACAGCTGATAGCATCTGACAGATTTGACAGTGAAGACGGAGACTGGCCGTGTTATGAGGTCTGGAGCTCAGGGGAGGACATCTTCTGTATCGACACCTCTGACGAAAAGGATACCGGCTGGCAGAGGGCGCAGGATCTTGTAGGAGAGATGGTGAAGGAGTATCTTGAGAACGGAACACACCGCAGGATACTACAGAACACGAAAGCAGTAGGTATCGGCTTTGTAGACGGAGAGCTGGATCTGATCTGGCAGGCAGAGAAATAACATCAAAGGAGTATATATAAATGGAAACAAAATCAATAATGATAGTCGGCGTAGGCGGACAGGGATCGCTGCTGGCATCGAGATTACTTGGCAATGTGCTTCTTGCGCAGGGCTATGACGTAAAGGTAAGCGAAGTACACGGAATGTCGCAGCGCGGCGGATCCGTAGTAACATATGTAAAGTACGGCGACAAGGTATACTCACCGGTGATCGAGAAGGGTGAAGCAGATGCAGTCATTTCATTTGAGCTTCTTGAGGCAGCACGCTGTCTTCCGTTCCTGAAGAAGGGCGGACATCTCATCACATCGACACAGCAGATCGATCCAATGCCTGTAATAACAGGAGCAGCACAGTATCCCGACGGACTTGTAGAAAAGCTCCGTGCAGCAGGTGCAGAGCTGGTAGCAGTAGACGCGCTGAAGCTGGCAGAGGAAGCAGGCTCACCGAAGGCATCGAACGTAGTACTTATGGGAGTACTTGCATCACGAATGGATTATCCCGAGGAGCTGTGGCAGAAGGCGATAGAGCAGTGTGTACCTGCAAAGTTCCTTGAGCTTAACAAGAAAGCATTTGAGCTTGGAAAGAACGCAAAGTAAATGAAAAGGTACACAGCGGTGCTGTATGCGCTGCTGTTTGGACTGACGCTGACCTCCTGCGAGATAGACCGTGGGGACGGCGGAGTTATCGGAACGATACAGTACTATCTGGAAGGAGCTGAGACGGCAGCAGAGCCGGCTCAGCCCACGACCGTACCTGCGGCGGCGGAGCCTGTTGCAGTAACAGATCATAAAGCTGAAAAAGACGTGATCAGGCAGCGTTCGGATGCGTCAATAGAGTATATCGGTGATATAAAGGACATTGAAGGCTGCACTGACCTTAACTGGAACATTTTCTTCAATGGGTGTAAAGATGCATTTCTGTCACCTGCTGAGATCATAAACGGAAGGTTAGCAGATTTGAATATCATAGAAAAGTTCCTTGAACGTCCTCCGGAAGAACAGCCGTCTGACCAGATAAGCTACACTGTTTTTCTGAGCGGTATCCGTGCGGATGCAGCCGGCAGTAGAGAACACTTTTTCAGCAACGTTATAGAGGGCAGTATCGTATTCAATGATGAGCCCGTCGGAGATCCCGACGGGCTGTCATTCATAGAATCATGTATGGCGGCAGACGACCTTGCCAACGAGCCGGATTTCCTTGATGAAATGCGCATTTACAGCTCTGACGGAGGTGTATACAAAGCGGAGCCGGCTGACGGCACAGAGGATTATTATTACGGCGCATCAGGAGCTGAGGACAGTTTTCATATCGTGATGACCGATGTGGGAGCAGTTCTGAGCATCGGCAGCAGCGGTGAAAACGACGGCAGTAATGTGGTGATGGCAGTAATGGAGGACGGCGCGGAGGTAACATTTTTCGATGCCGACCTTGAAAACGGCTGTGCAGACATACACGGCGAAGTGGACGCAGCGGAGCGTGTTTACTCTGTATTTGTGGTTGACAGTAAAGGCGGAAACTACAGACGTCTCAGCAATATACTTGAGTATCGGCTGGTAGAGATAGAATGAACATAATGACATTGCATAAATATATCTAAGTGTAAAGGAGCATGAAAATCCAATGGAAAGATATTGGAACGAAGAGATCGAATGTATGTCACGGGATGACATGAAGAAGCTTCAGGACCAGCGTCTTGTGGCGCAGGTAAAGCACGTTTATGATAACGTGAAGTACTATCGTGATCTCATGGATGAAAAGGGCGTAAAGCCGGAGGACATAAAATCGACAGATGATCTGCACAAGCTGCCGTTCCTGTCGAAAGCTGATCTTCGCGAGGCATACCCCTACGGACTTCTTGCGAAGCCGCTGTCAGAGTGTGTAAGGATACACTCCACCAGCGGAACGACAGGCAAAAGAGTGGTAGCATTCTACACTCAGCACGACATTGACCTGTGGGATGACTGCTGTGCGAGAGCCATAACAGCAGCAGGCGGAACGAAAGAGGACGTATGTCAGATAGCATACGGCTTCGGACTGTTCACAGGCGGAGCAGGACTTAACGGCGGCTCACACACTGTAGGCTGTCTGACCCTGCCGATGAGCAGCGGCAATACAGAGCGACAGATAACATTTATGCGTGACATGGGTTCAACGATACTGTGCTGCACACCGTCATACGCAGCATACATAGGCGAGACACTTCAGGAGATGGGGCTCACACCTGATGATATACAGCTGAAGGCAGGAATCTTCGGAGCAGAGCCGTGGACAGAGGAGATGCGCAAGTCCATAGAGAAGTCACTGGGAATCAAGGCGTATGACATATACGGACTTACAGAGACCAGCGGACCCGGCGTAGCATTTGAGTGCAGCGAGCAGAATGGAATGCACATCAACGAGGACAACTTCATACCGGAGATAATCGACCCTGATACAGGAGAGGTACTGCCGGAGGGCGAAGTAGGCGAGCTTGTATTCACCAGCATTACGAAGGAGGCGTTTCCGCTTCTGCGTTACCGTACCCGTGACCTGTGTGTACTTTCACGGAAGAAATGTTCATGCGGAAGAACGCTCATCAAGATGGCGAAGCCGATGGGCAGAAGCGATGATATGATGATAATCCGCGGAGTAAATGTATTCCCGAGCCAGATCGAGACAGTACTCATCGCAGAGGGATACGCACCGAACTATCTCATTGAGGTAGACAGAGTGAACAATACTGATACACTGGATATCAGTGTAGAGATGAAGCCTGAGCAGTTCTCAGACAAGGTAAAGGATATGCAGGATCAGGAGAGATCTCTTGCACTTGCGATAAAGACGATGCTTGGAATCAATCCGAAGGTACATCTTGTATCACCAAAGTCCATAGCGAGAAGTGAGGGCAAGGCAGTAAGAGTGATCGACAAGAGAAAGCTGCACGACTGATACACTAAGTTATAAGAGTATAAAGGAGGAAATCATTATGGCAAACGTAAGACAAATATCGGTATTTGTAGACAACAAGCCCAACCAGCTGACAGGAGTAATGAAGCTGCTGAAGGAGAGCGGAATAAACATACGTGCCCTCAGCATAGCGGACACGAAGGATTTCGGCATACTCCGCATGATAGTCAACGATACAGAGAAAGCGTGTGACACTCTGAGGGACGCGTCATATGCAGTAACGGTAACAGAGATAATCGCCATATCGATACCAGATTCACCGGGCCAGCTCAGCCGTGTACTTGATATACTTGGCGGAGAGGGAGTCAACCTTGAGTACCTTTATGCATTTACAGGCGCATCAGACAGGGCAGTATCATTTGTGATCCGCGTAGACGACAATGAAAACGCATCTGCCGCACTGACGAAGGGCGGGATTATTCAGCTTACCGAAAATGACATATCTGAGATGTAAGTTTTTCACAAATATTATAGTTGATACAAAAACAATCTTGAAAACACTTGACAATTATTTAGCTTGAATGTATAATTAATGTACAACATAAACGAGAAAAAACTATCAAAAATAGGAGTGATGAGCATGGGTATTCTCGATACACTTGGAAGCGTCAGCAAGGGCGCATCTGATAAAGCTAAAAGTATTGCTGAGGTAAACAATCTGAAGCGCAAGATCTTATATGAAGAAGAGAGGATCGTAGAGATCTTTACGGATCTTGGAAAGAAGTATTACAAGAATCCCAACGATGATCCTGCGAATCTGAAGGTATTGTGCGATGACATAGACACAAGGCGCAGGCGCATCAAGAAGATGAGGTTTGAGCTGAATGGTATCAGAGGCTATAAGGTATGCCCCAAGTGCGACGCAGAGGTAAACGAGCGTTTTCAGTTCTGCGGACGCTGCGGAGCGCGTCTGCCTGACATAGACGACGATGATTTCATGTCACTTGAGCCGAATGATTACTACACAGAAAGCAGCAATAACTTCTTCAATGCAGATCCAAACAAGAATTATTGATCAAAATCAGGGGCTGTTCTGAGATCCGGAACAGCCCATGCTTTTTAAGGTGAGAAATGAGGAAGATACACAGTATACCGGAGCTGATGCTCCTGATGATATTTTACAATACAGTACCGCTGTGGGACATACTGAGTATACCGACGGGTATCAAGGTAGTGCTCACGGTACTGTTGTCGGTGGTATTCATAGCAATACTGCTGAGAGGCGGAAAGAGCGGAGCGGAAGACAAGCGGCTGAGGCGGATAGACCGCGGATGCAGCTTGTTATGGCTTGGCGGAGTCAGCGCAGTACTGGAGATCATAGTCATGGCAGTCTGGTTCATAGCAGGCACAGCCGGAGCAGCAGCGAAGGCAGGGGCAATAGCTATGGCAGTACTTGGCATAGGTATAACAGCACTGACCGGAGCAGTCCGTGTAGCGGTGAGCTCGAAGCAGATAAAGCTGAAAGACCACATAATGATGCTGCTGTGGTGGTGGGTACCGATAGTGAACGTATTCTTGTTCCGCCGGTTTTACAAGACAGCGCAGCGGGAGTACATAGTGGAGTCTGACAGACTTGAGCTGGAGAATGCCCGTGCCGAGAGTGAGATATGCCGGACGAAGTATCCGGTGCTGATGGTACACGGTATATTTTTCCGTGACTGGCAGCTGATGAACTACTGGGGCAGAGTACCGGCATCACTGAAGCGTAACGGAGCCACAGTGTACTATGGAAACCAGCAGTCAGCCCGCGCAGTAAAGGACAGTGCAGCTGAGCTGAGGGCGACCATACTGACAGTGCTTGAAGAGACCGGAGCGGAGAAGGTGAATATCATAGCCCATTCAAAGGGCGGACTTGATTCGCGCTATGCCATAAGCTGTCTTGGCATGGATAAGCACGTAGCGACGCTCACCACGATAAACACACCGCATCGCGGCTGTGACATGGTAGATTTTCTTCTTGACAAGCTGCCGGACGGTCTGGCGCAGTTCATAGCGCGGCGCTACAACAAGATATTCACGGTACTTGGTGACAGCAGTCCGGACTTCATGGCAGGCGTCCACGATCTCAGCGCGATACGTGCGAAGGAGTATGACAATGAGATGCCGGATTCACCGGAGGTATCCTACCGCAGTTATATGACAGTAATGAGCAGCGCAGGCTCGGCGGCATTTCCGCTGAACGTGAGCTATCTGCTGATAAAGAAGCTGAACGGACCCAACGACGGACTTGTCTGGGAGAAGTCCGCAGAGCACGGAGAGTTCAGATTAGTAACAGCGCCTCACAAGCGCGGGATAAGCCACGGAGACGTGATCGACCTGATGCGTGAGAACATCGAGGGATACGATGTCCGTGAGTTTTACGTAGACATAGT
>CADBNS010000109.1 GCA_902796065.1 Ruminococcus flavefaciens | reverse complement strand
GCCCACGTTGACCACGGTAAAACTACCCTCGTTGACGAAATGCTCAAGCAGGGCGGCGTGTTCCGCGAAAATCAGGCTGTCGCTGAGAGAGTTATGGACTCCAACGACATCGAACGTGAAAGAGGTATCACTATCCTTGCCAAGAATACCTCTGTTATGTACAATGACATAAAAATCAACATCATCGATACCCCGGGCCATGCTGACTTCGGCGGCGAGGTAGAGCGCGTTCTCGAAATGGTTGACGGCGTTCTGCTCCTCGTTGATGCTGCTGAAGGCCCCATGCCTCAGACTCGTTTCGTGCTCTCAAAGGCTCTGGAAATGGGTCACAAGATCATCATCGTTGTCAATAAGATAGACCGTCCCGACGCCCGTCTCGATGAGATCGGCGATGAGGTGCTGGAGCTCCTCCTCGACCTCGACGCAAGTGAGGAACAGCTGGAAAGCCCCCTCCTCTTCTGCTCCGGAAGAAGCGGCACCGCTTCCCTCAGCCAGTATGAGGCCGGTACCGACCTCAAGCCCCTCTTCGATACTATCATCAACTACATCGAACCCCCTCACGGTGAGGAAAATGATCCCCTTCAGATGCTCATCTCCTCTATCGATTACAATGAGTATGTCGGCCGTATCGGTATCGGTCGTATCGTAAGAGGCAATATCAAGGTCAATCAGCAGGTCACTGTCTGTGACTACACCGGAAGCAAGAAGAACTATAACTCAAAGATAGTTTCACTCCTCCAGATACAGGGTCTCAACCGCGTACCCGTTCAGGAGGCTAAGGTCGGCGATATTGTCTGGATCTCAGGTATCGAAAATATCACCATCGGTGATACCATCTGCGCTACTGACGCTCCCGAGCCGCTGCCCTTCGTTAAGATCAGTGAGCCTACTGTCGAAATGACCTTCTCCGTCAACGACAGCCCCTTCGCAGGTAAGGAAGGTAAGTTCGTTACTTCCCGTCAGCTCCGCGAGAGACTCTTCAAGGAACTCCTCAAGGACGTTTCTCTCCGCGTTACTGAAACTGACTCCACCGACTCTTTCCGCGTTGCCGGAAGAGGTGAGATGCACCTGTCCATTCTTATCGAAAATATGCGCCGCGAAGGTTATGAGCTCTCCGTTTCAACTCCCCGTGTTCTCTATAAGGAGGACGAGAACGGCAGAAAGCTGGAGCCTATCGAGCGCCTCGTTATCGACGTTCCGGAGGACTGCGTAGGCTCTGTTATGGAAAAAATGGGCTCACGTAAGGGCGAACTGGTCTCCATGCACCCTCAGGGCAGCCGTATGCGTATTGAATTCCTCGTTCCTGCAAGAGGCCTCTTCGGATATAAGAGCGAATTCCTCACCGATACCAAGGGCGAGGGCATCATGAGCCACGTTTTCGACGGCTATCAGCCTTATAAGGGCGACATCGACCGCAGAAGCACAGGTTCTCTCGTTTCATTCGAGACCGGCGAGGCTGTTACTTATGGTCTGTTCAACGCTCAGGAAAGAGGTCAGCTCTTCATTCCTGCCGGTACTCCTGTTTACGAGGGTATGGTAGTCGGCGCTTCTCCTAAGACTGACGATCTCGTTGTCAATGTGTGCAAGAGAAAGCACCTCACTAATACCCGTGCAAGCGGAAGCGATGACGCTCTCCGCCTCGTTCCCCACCGCATCCTCAGCCTTGAGGACTGCCTTGAGTTCCTCGCTGATGACGAACTCCTTGAGGTAACACCTGAAAGCCTGCGTATCCGCAAGCGCATACTCAGCAACAGCCAGAGAGCTAAAACTAAGGCTAAGGCTTGAGTTTTCACTGAATCAACACATTAACATCATACTATTTGCAAATTACGGAGATATTATTACAATGAGGAAAACAATGATTGCTGCCATCGCTCTCTGTGCTCTCTTTACCGCTGTGAGCTGCAGCAGTACCAATAATACTGCTGATACTACCACCGGAGAGCCTGCGGCTGAAGAAATTGTTACCGAAGCTCCCACCGTCAGACCTACTGATGTGCAGCACGAAACTGTCGCTGCTGAGAGCTTCCAGTACGAAATAGTTGACGGCAAAGCTGTAGTCACCAAGTATACCGGTCCGGACGGTGCTGTGGAAGTTCCGGCGGAGCTTGGCGGCGCTCCCGTTACTGAGATCGGCTTCTATGCATTTGAGGCTCAGTACGGGGTGACTTCCGTGAAGCTCCCTGATACCATTACCGCTGTCAGGGAAAGCGCTTTCATGGACTGCGCTGCTATGACTGAGATAAATATTCCAGATGCCGTTACTGTCATTGAACGCGGTGCTTTCGCCGCTTGTACAAGCCTCGAAAGCCTCAGGCTCCCCGCTGCCGTTTCTCAGGTGGACGAGGAAGCTTTCACCGCCTGCACCAGTATGTCGGTGCTGTATATCGATAATCCCGATCTTCCTTACTCCAACTGGGGACTCGAAGAGCTCCCAGACCTTCAGATCTCAGCTCCTGAAGGCTCCGCCGTGAGCCGGTGGGCTGCTGAAAAGGGATTCAAACTATTACCATCTTCATAATGGAGGAATATATATGACGACCAGAAGAATAACCGCCCTGCTCCTTTCAGCTATGCTCTGCTTCTCAGCTGCAAGCTGCAGCGATAAGGAAAAAGGTCCATCATCATCAGCTGCTAAGACTTCCGCTCCCCCTAAGGTTGAATCCGGCGTGGGTGAGCTCATAACTCCCGCAGAAGAAGATGTGGATTCCGGACTGGGAAGCTACAGAATGAGCGAGTACGGTACAAAGCTGTACTACGATAGCTCAGTTTTCTCCGATGAGCTTGCCCTCTCTCTGGATAAGTACTTCAAGAGCATACACGATGAGGATTATGAGACCTATAAGTCATGCCTCTTCCCAAGCTACCTCAATAACATGGAAACCTATCTCCAGAAGGATTTCCAGTACGGTATGGATACCTCTTTCTCCAACCAGTGCGCAAGACTGAAGGCTCTGGCTGCTGAGAATTACACCATCACACGTATCAAGATAGACAAGCCTCAGACTGAGGAGGGTGCTTCCACTGAGGAGGACTATTTCTCATCTTTCTTCGGTAAGCTGGGCGAATGCTTCGGCACTGACTACTATCAGGAAGTAAAGGACAATACTGATAAGCTCAATGAGGTAAATTTCACTATCATGGCTGAATTCGACGGTGCTGAAACTGTTATTTTAAGCGATATGAAAATTGTCGTTGCCGAAAAAGACGGTGTATTCTATAACTTCGGATAAGGAGCGATATTTATGAAGTTTTCTCTTTCTGGATCTGCTGCCCTGCTGACTGCCGCTGTTATGCTTTGCAGCGCTTATTCATGCAGCAACAGCAGTACGGACTCATCTTCAAAAAACAATCAGGCTTCCGGCAATATCCCCGCCGGTGCCAATGTGGCTGAAGCTGACCTGCCTTACGGCGCAAAAATTACTCAGCTCAGACCGGATACCGATGAACATATCAAAATACACACTGAGTTCGATAACCGCTACTTTGAAAGAACTAAGGACGGTACCTACCCTTCTGTATACGCTGTTCATGACTACATCTATGCCATTAATGAGCGCGATGTGGACATCATGAAGGAGGCTTTCTATCCGCCGCTTCTGGAAAAATACTCCAAGGACGACGGCCACGAAAATATCCAGGATTATATCGATTCCTACTGCGACAGCATCAAGGAGGTACTCCATGAGGACTTCACCTTCGACTATATCATTATAGATTCCTGCGATGTTGCTGACCCCGATAATCTGGACGACGACTTCAAAGAGCTCGACGCTGAGCTTGAAGCTGTTTCACCGGGTATCACCGCCAAGATCACAGACCGCCGTATCGTTGACCTCGACCTCTACTACAATGTCAACGGTCAGAATGAAAAATCCTATACCAACCACTCCGGAGATTCCCTTATGCTCTATGAGTATCAGATCGACGGAAAGTACTATATAGTTTAAACACCACGGGAGCTGATATTTTTCAGCTCCCCTTTTTATGCACTTGCATTGCTGTCCGTTTTGTGTTATGATTAACTTACAGATATAAGAACCTGTCCACAAGGAGATGATAATATGCTTTCACGTAAATTACTGGCGCTGCTCCTGCCCGGCGCTGTATACGCTGCTGTGATCCCATCACCTGCTGCTGCGGCTGATTCGTCCGTACCTATGGACTTCACCGGCGATGGTATCGTCAATGCCTTCGACCTCGTATGTGCCGCTCAGTCCGGTGCAGATACAGCTCAGCTGCAACAGATTCAGGACTTCCTGCTGCGCCGCCCCTGTTCTCAGCCCGATAACGGCTACACCCTCAAGTGGTCCGATGAGTTTGACGGCGATCAGCTGGATATGAATAAGTGGTCCTACGAACTGGGCAACTGGAAGCTGGACGCCAACGGCAACTATATCACCGGCGGCTGGGGCAACAACGAGCAGCAGTTCTATACCGATAAGAACTCCTCCGTCAGCGGCGGCGTTCTCACTATCGCTGCCCGTCATGAGAACTGGTCCGACCCCGTTCAGGGCAGCTATGAGTATACCTCCGCAAGGCTCAGCACTCAGCATAAGTTCTCTACCTGCGGCGGACGTATTGAGGTACGCGCACGGTGCGACTCCGGCAAGTCACTGTGGCCGGCTATCTGGATGCTCCCAGAGGACAGCGTTTACGGCGGCTGGGCTGCCTCCGGCGAAATTGATATTATGGAGGGCTGGGGCAGTACTCCCGATAAGATCTGCGGTACTATACACTTCGGCGATGTGTGGCCGAATAATACCTACCTCACCAACGATTTCACCTTCTCCGACGGCGATTCCACCGAAAACTGGCATACCTACAGCATCGAATGGGATAAGAACGAAATGCGCTGGTTCGTGGACGATAAGCTGTACAGTACACAGTCCGACTGGTACTCCGTTAATCACGCCTATCCTGCTCCATTCGACCAGAATTTCTACGTTATCCTCAATCTGGCTGTGGGCGGTCAGTTCGATGGTATCGACGGTATTTACGCCGACCCTGCTACCTTCGCTGCCGGCGAAAAACACTTCGATATTGACTACGTCCGCGTATTTGACAAGTCCGGTGCAGCACTCACTCCTACTCCCCAGACCTCACTGTCGCTGGACTCCTACATCGAAGGCGCCGCTGCATCCCTCGCCAATAAGGACGGCTGCTCTGTCATGCATATCGATAATGTCGGATCTCTGGAATATGGCGCAATGGGCCTGCTCCTTGCCCGCGAGGTCCACGCCGGAGAAACATGGAACCTCTCCTTCGATGCCGCTTCTACCGCCGACCGCGATATGATCGTTACTGCTGAGGACTCCGCCTATAACAGGTACCTCGACAAAACCGTTTCCCTCACCAGTCAGCCGCAGCATTTCAGCTTCGATGTCACTTTCGCTGCGGATATGTCCGCAGATGTGAAATTCCAGTTGGGCAATATCGGCAATGCGGCTTCTGCCGGTGTTCATGACGTTACACTTTCCAATATTAAATGGACAAAAAATAATTGACCTCGGAGGTATTTATGAAAAAATCACCACTCATTTTATCAGCGGTGAGGGAGATATTCAGGACGCTATGAGCGTACCTGCAGGTTGGTATGATTTCCACGATGATATTCAGACTATCATCATCTTGCAGAAATGGCTGCCGGAGTCTGACCTCCACATACATTAATACAAAAAGCGGACAGTCCTCAGACCGTCCGCTTTCTTGCGTTATTTCTCAAATATCGGCAGTTCACTCACTACCTTGGTGTCGTATCTCATTACTGCAACTGCATCATTGCCGGTGATTCCATCGCCGGGGTTGTAGCAGTCCGCATTCTTCTGCGCCTCAGCTGACAGCGGGTACTTGTCCTCGTTTGCGATGAACTGGAGTATCGCAAGTGAGTCAGCCAGTGTTACCTTGCCGTCAAGGTTTACGTCACCGTATGCGGCTGTAGTAAATTTGCCTTCGTATGGTGTGCCGTTGAATGCATCTTCCATGACTACAGCTGTTTCAGGCAGGTCAAATATCTTGAGATTCTTGTTGCCCTCAAAAGCAATGCGATATACCATTTTCAGTGTTGACGGGAAATGTACCTCAGATAAGCCTTCTCGTCCATCATAGTTAACAAATCCTTCTACTAGCTCTACACCTTCCGGTATGTACACCTTCTTTACACTGTCAGGTATTATGCCGTATTCTCGTCCGGAAAGTGTATCAATAACAGTTACAGGCTTGCCGTTTACCATGTCAGGGAACACTATCGTATCTCCATCAGGTTCACAGTTGCAGAATACAATGTGATCAGGATACTCATAATATACCATTCCGTCCTTCACAACGAAGTTTGAATGATTATAGACGTCATAGCGTGTATTATCTAATACACCATCCTCTATTTCAGCTGTTTCCGGAAGTCCGTATACATTCAGTTTCGTGTTGTCTCCAAATGCGCATAATCTCTTCAGTGTTGAAGGTAAATACACCTCATATAAGCCTTCGCGTCTATCATAGTTAGTAAAGCCTCCTACTGCCTCTACACCCTCTGGTATATATACCTTCTTTACGCTGTCAGGTACTTCACGATATTCTATGTCAATATCAGCGAAATCCTCTACAACACATGTATCAATAACAGTTACAGGCTTGCCGTTTACCATGTCAGGGAAAGTCATGGTGTCTCCGTCCGGTACAATATATGACATTTCAATATGATCTGAATACTCAACGTACTCCATTTCATCATTAATGATGCAATTTGCTCGTCTTTCAGCATCAAAGCGAGTAGCATAAAAAGCATCTCCATCTATCTCTGTGTTTTCCGGCATTCCGTAAACATTAAGGTTCCTATGATATTCAAAAGCCAAATTTCCAACTTTTTTCAGTGTTGAAGGAAGATATAATTCACGTAAACTTTCGTCCAGTCCATTACTGTAATCATAGCAGAGGAACACGTCCTCACCTATTTCTTCAACGCCCTCAGGTATATTTATCTTTTTTACGTCCACAGTTAACTCAGGAATATCTTCACTATCAAAAAAACAGCTTGTTTCATTTCTAATAGCGTCGCCCGAAACTATTTTAGTTACCGGCTTTCCATCTACCGTGTCAGGAAATGCTATTGTGTCCCCATCCGGTGCACAGTATAACATCTCAATGTGGTCAGGATAAGCAAGGTATACCATCTCATCATTGATGATGAGATTTACATTCTTTTCAGCATCAAAACTTGTATCATAG
>CADBNS010000108.1 GCA_902796065.1 Ruminococcus flavefaciens | reverse complement strand
GGTCATCGAGGTTGATGCTCTGAACGATACCGATAAAGCCGTCCATAGCGGTGCCGGAGATCTGAACTCTGTCGCCCTCCTTGAAGTTGACCTCGACGGTTGAAACGTCGATTCCGAAGAGCTTCTTTACCTCTTCGTCGGAGAGTGGTGTAGGTTCAGAAGCGGGGCCGACGAAGCCGGTGCAGCCTCTGGTATTTCTAACGACATACCATGAATCGTCAGTAACGATCATTTTGACGAGAACGTAGCCCGGATAGGTCTTACGTTCAATTTCTTTGCTTTTTCCGTCCGTGATCTCTGTGACACGTTCGGTAGGAACTCTGACCTCGTGGATAAGATCATGAAGCTTTCTGTTTTCCACGACTTTTTCGATATTCTGGGCAACTTTGTTTTCATAGCCTGAATAAGTGTGGATAACATACCATTTAGCTGCTTCTGACATAACAAATCCTCCTCAGATTTCCTTAATGATTAACCCTGCTGATATACTAAGCGCATCAGGGTGAGGAATCCCTCATCGAGCAGACCGACAAGGATAGCAGAACCAACGACAACAGCAAGAACAACAACTGTGTTGTTTATAACGGTCTCCTTAGTAGGCCATACTACTTTTTTGAATTCGATCTTGAGATCTTTGAACCATTTGGCAACCTTGTTGGGCTGCTTCTTTTCCGAAGTTGTATCCTTAGCCATAAAAATACCCCTTCTGATTACTTAGTTTCCTTGTGAAGAGTATGCTTGCGGCAGAACTTACAATGCTTCATCATTTCGATTCTGTCGGGGTCGTTCTTCTTGTTCTTTTTGGAAACATAGTTTCTCTGCTTGCACTCTGTACAAGCTAAAGTGATTTTAACTCGCATTTCGGCACCTCCTGATAGATTACTTCCTCTGCATTGAGAGGTAGGTTGTTTGCCTCCCTCAGACAGGGCAAAAAAATAAACCCCTAATGAGGTAAGACCATTATAACATATATTATCTGAAAAGTCAAGCCTTTTTTTATGATTTGAAGGGGTTTTCTGAGGATCTCCACTACGTGAGCGGTTTGTATGTAAAAACAATAACACCGTGTCAGACAAATGCCGTATCTGACACGGTGGAGCCTTCGAATAAGCAGACTGTCACGCGGCAGCCTGCTTATGAAGAAGAATAGAATGAGAATGAAACTGTCTTAGTTGAGAGGTAACACGGCGAAATCACTGTGATGCCGCGTACCAAAACGATTTCCTTTATAACCATGCGGTCGCCTGACCGCCTTATCTGATACTATAATTTTATCATTTGTAAGAAAATTTGTCAATAGCTTTTCGGAAAATAATTAAGGAAAAATTAATATTTATGCATTGTTATGATTTAGTTGTCTCAAATTTGATTTTTTTAGATAGAATTGCAGATAAAAACACGCAAAAACGGTTTGTAGAACGAAAAAGAGCGGAGTAACAACTCCGCTCATGTGATTCGTTATCTGTCAGATCAGAAGTAGCTGTCTGAACCAGCAGGCTCGCCGTACTCATTTGATCCGTCACTTGGCTTGCAGAACCATACTATAAGTATGATAGAACCAACCAGCGGGATCAGGATAAGCAGATAGTATAATCCGCTCTTGCCAATATCGTGCAGACGTCTTACAGCCAGTGCAATACCCGGTACTAAAACAGCCAGTGACCAGAGTGTAGAGATTGCTGCTACATCTGTTGCTGTTGCGATGCCGTAAAAAACACCAGAAATGATGAGTGATGCCAGTGTCCACCACCAATACTCACTTCTTGTTGATCTGCCGGAGAAGTTAACGTAGTTCTTGAAGAACAGGATAACTGCATCCTTAATATTACAATACTGTGGACTCATAATGATCCATCCTCCTATATCATGTGTTACGGGGTTACCGTACTCAAATATTATATCGTATTTGTCTTAATTTGTCAATATTTGACTGACCGTAATATTTTACAAAGTTTTTTGTGACAATATGTTAAATCTTAACATTTAACGTGAAAGATAAATGAAAATGGAGTAAAACTATTAAACCAAATGATATATTGCGCGTAACAATCAGCCTGTAAAGTGTGATATATCAGTTAATGAGTACTATTGGTCATTGAAAAAGCCGGTTACAGGGGATATAATAGGGATAGTGGGAAAAATCCTGCGCATGGGGATGCGCAGACAAGTTCAATACGATCCGGAGGGAATCAGAATGAATAAAGTGTATATGTTAAAACGTGCAGCCGCTGCCGCAGCTTCTGCCGTAATGTCAGTTTCAGCTGTAACTTGTACAATAGGCAGTACATATTATAATTCCGCCTGGACAGGCATAACAGCAGCAGCCGCGGAAAGCAGCGTTCGTTTTATCGCAAGTGCCGGCTACGGTGAGGGAGTCTACGCTCAGTGGGCACCTGTTTCCGGCGCACAGGGCTACAATGTTTATGTTGACGGCGCAAAGATCGACTCAATGCTCATCAGGCAGTATGCCGGTTATATGAGAGCTGATGCAGTCGGACTGAAAGCCGGCAGCCATACCATTAATGTGGTACCTGTTATCAATGGCAAAGAGGACAGCTCAAAGGCTGCCCAGACTACGGTTGCAGCCTATGCTCACGACAGAAGCGGCTACGGCTTCGTCAACGGCTCAGCATCAGGTGCATACAACAGCGACGGTACGCTGAAAAGTAATGCCATTGTTATTTATGTTACCGAAGAAAACAAGAATACAGTCAAGGCAAGTATAGATTCAACCGGCAAGGGCGCTGCCGAGATAACAGGCGTCCAGAATATCATCACAGGCTACAAGAAGGGCAAGGAGTCCAGACCTATCGCTATCCGCTTCATCGGCAATATCACCGATCCCGCTGATATGCCAAAGGGCGACCTGATGATCGATAATGTCAAGGCTGGTATGACCATTGAGGGTATCGGCAATGATACCACCTTCAACGGCTTCGGTCTTGTTATGAAGAACAGCTCCAACGTGGAGGTAAGGAATATCGGCTTCATGAACTGCAACAGCTCTGAGGGCGATGACTGCGGTCTCCAGCAGTCCAATGACCACATCTGGGTGCATAACTGCGACTTCTTCTACGGAGATGCAGGAAGTGATGCTGACCAGGTAAAGGGCGACGGCGCACTGGATACCAAGACTTCCACATATGTAACTCACTCCTACAACCATTTCTGGGATAACGGTAAGTGCAATCTTCAGGGTATGAAGTCCGAAAGCACTGAGAATTATATCACCTACCACCACAACTGGTATGACCATTCAGACTCCCGTCATCCGAGAATAAGGACCTGCACTGTACATATCTATAATAACTACTACGACGGAAACGCTAAATACGGCGTTGGCGTTACTATGGGCGCATCCGCTTTCGTAGAGAGCAACTATTTCCGTAACTGCGGCTACCCTATGCTCATTTCCATGCAGGGCAGCGATACTCTTTCCGGCGGTACTTTCTCCGGAGAAGCAGGCGGAGT
>CADBNS010000107.1 GCA_902796065.1 Ruminococcus flavefaciens | reverse complement strand
TATGCCGATATTCAGGCGGTTTTCTTATATTTCAAATGTGTTTGAAGATTCGTATTTGCACTTCAAAATGCAGAAAAAAACACACAAATGCCATGAAAATCACACGGATTGTCACACGAAAGATGCCCGACATTAACATACATACTAATGTTTGTTAAGGAACGAGGGCAGAACCTCTTTTCCGATTTAATTTTGCCTAACATGGCGGCTATGATGTTTATTTGTCCGATACAGTTCGGGGTGTGAATGGCTCCGGATATGAGAGGCCGTAGCCTGTGCTGTATGCGCACTCGGACGTACCTATCTGGTCTGTGGAGCTGTACCACGGCGCAGGAAGTCTGCCGGTGAAGTCCGAATATCCGCAGAGTACGTCCGATATTCCCTTTCCCTCTGAGCCGGGAAGATAGCACATCACTATGCTGTCCCAGTTGTTGCAGTCGGCTTCGTCAAGGATCACCTGTCTGCCGGCTATGATGCACGTAATTGTCGGCTTGCCAAGTGCAGCGGCTTCGTCTATGGCTTTTCTGTTGCGCTTCATTCCCATGCTTCCGCACAGTTCAAGGTCAGCGGTATCTCCATACCATTCTGCATACGCTTCTTCGCCTACACATAGTATTACTGCATCTGCATCTGCTGCCTCCTCCGGAGCGGTTATCACTTCAATACCGTATTCCTCTGCATTATCCCGGAATGCTTTGAGTATCGTAGTTACCCCTGCAATATCCCTGTTGTAGCTCTTGTTCCAGCCCATTGTCCAGCCGCCGCACTGTGTCTGCGGATTGTCTGCCGCCGGTCCGGTGATGTATACTTTCATACCCTCCTTCAGCGGCAAGGTATCGTTTTCGTTCTTTATCAGGACAAGGCTCTTCTCCACAAGCTCCTCCGCAACAGCCCTGTGCTCTGCACAGCCGGCTTCGGACTGCGAACTGTTACGCTCCTTGCAGAAGGGATCATCAAGTATTCCGGCATTTTTCTTTACCCTGATTATCCGCGTAACTGCGTCATTTATTCGCTCTTCACTTATGTCACCGCTGCCGGCTGCATCAATGATAGCCTGCTTCGCCTTTTCGTAGTTTTCACCCTCCATAAGGACATCAATTCCGCAATTTATCGCGCTTATTACCTGCTTTTCAAAGGTGTCCGGAGAGGTATTCTGTATCGCCATGCTGTCACTTACTATGAAGCCCTCAAAGCCCATTTCATCTTTCAGCTTCATGATGTACTCTTTGTTTTCGTGCATCTTCACGCCATTCAGTGATGAGTAGCTGACCATTATTGTCTGTACTCCGGCATCTATCTGCGCCTGATATACCCTCAGCAATTCCGCCGTCTCCTCATCTGTCAGTTTTGCGTCGCCGCGGTCTATCAGACGGGCAAAGTCACTCTGTTCGCCTGTGCCGTATTCCGTATTTCCGTCGCCGAAATAGTGCTTCGCACAGGCTATAACTCCGCCGTCGATAAGTCCTCTGGTGTAGGCTGTGCTGAGACGGGTTATCGTGTCAAGGTCGGAGCTGTAGCACTCATACGTCCTTCCCCAGCGTGGGTCTGTGGACTGCGCTACACACGGATACAGATTCCACATCATATGACACCGCTTTGCTTCTTCGGCTGTTATCAGTCCTGCCTGATATTCAAGCTCTTCGTCATTTGCAGCTCCCCGTCCGATGTTGTGGGGAAAATATACCGCGTTTATACAATAGCCTACGCCGTGTACGTCGTCCTGCGCCATTACGTACGGAATGCCTGCGTCGGACTCTATGGCTGACTGCTGGTAGCCGTCGGACTTCTGCCGCCATTCCTCCTCCGTCAGCATTCCTTCGTCTCCGTATACGCTTCCGTAGCAGCTCTCTTTCATCTGCTTCTCTTCAAATGTGTACTGTATCGGCTGGACCATCTGCTCTGCTTTCTGCTCAATTGTCATTGATGCTGCTATATCCTCCGGCTCCATTGATGCGTACAGCTCGTACTTAGGCCCGTCATAGTCCTCTATGACGCTTTTTGTCGGTGCAGCAGCCTCCTCCTGACTGTCCACTGTACTCTGTGTATCAGCTCCGCAGGCTGTAAGTGTCAGTATCATTGCCATTGCCATTACTATTGATCTTATCCGTTTCATTGCTTTCTCCTTTCATGGTTATACGAATACTCTTTAGTATTAGTGCTTTCAGATGGCAAAAAAGACGATGTATTTAAAGGATATTTTGTTAGTATCGTATAACTATGTGTAACTTATCTGCTTTTCTACTGGATTTATTCGCCGATGTATGGTATAATTGTTTGTGATAATGCTTGTGTGTACAGGTGGTTTCCTGATCGTTCGGAGGTGTGATATGAATAATTATTTTGTTTCCGGCAGAATTTGCCACGTATTTGTTAAACGGCCTGACCTGCCTGTCGTGTATTGGGGCGAAATGGCAAACTGCTCCGGTACTGTGCAGAATGTACTCGACCTATGCGGCGATGTGATGTGCAACTTCGTGGTCTATGAGGCTGCGGACTGGAATGCCGACCTCTCTCCGTGGCAGTTCAGCCTGAATAAGAAAACTGACTTCGCCGGTCATGGTCCGCAGACTTTGGAGTGGCTCGTCAATGACTGCGTTCCTTACTGCGAAAAAGAGTTCGGATTTACCGGTCAGCGCATACTCTGCGGCTACTCCCTTGCAGGGCTGTTCAGCCTGTGGGCATTCTATGAAAGTCAGGCGTTCAGCGGTGTTGTCAGCTGCTCCGGTTCGCTGTGGTTCGGGGACTGGTTAAGCTATGCCGGGAACCATACCGCTCCGCAGAACAGCTCCGTTTATCTCAGCCTCGGCGACCGCGAGGAAAATGCAAGAGATACTATTATGGCTGCCGTGGGTGACTGCACACGCAGGCAGTATGAGCTGGTGTGCGGCGATAGTAACGTGTCACGGCATACCCTTGAGTGGAATCCCGGCGGTCACTTCAATGAGCCGGAATTACGGCTTGCTAAGGGGATAAAATGGATAACGGGTGATGTGTGATATGAAATTTGAATATTATTGCTCCCCCAATTAAACTTTGCCAGAAAGGCGAAGTCAGAAAGGAAATATATCAAGGAAGGAAAACGCAGGAATGCTTT